>JBDHDN010000104.1:0-12843 GCA_039591485.1 Gemmatimonadota bacterium | reverse complement strand
TCGAACTAGCCAGGCGCTTGCTGGAGAGCATCTGCGTGCGCGGAGCCGACGGCGGGTTCCACCGGGCCTGGATCACCATCGAGGCCGACTTGCGCGTGCCCCCGTACGTCCGCACACCCGAGCACCTCGAGGCCGAGCGGCGATTCGGACTTGGCAAGGTCGAGTACCGCCTTGCGTCCGACATCGAGGCGTGAGTATCCGTCGCATGCCGTCGAATGCGAGGAGGGGAAATCATGAGCTCCGATGACGCGGCCGCCCGCTTCGTGCGCGGGGTGCAGCGTTCCGATGCGCTCGACCCGAGGGTCATCGATGCGATGGTGAGGGAGTGCGCACGCGTCGGCATGACCGGTATCACCGAGGCGAACTGGCCGGAGTTCGCTGCACGCTCACGCCTATGGCGGCGGCTCAGGGGGAAAACCGAGCTCGCGGCCGACGACGTGCAGCGTTTCATCGGCCTGCAGGTCGACGCACCCGAGGAGAATCTCGCGTCGTGGGCTATCCGGCAAGCAGAGGAACTGTGCCGCGAATGGGCAGTGGAGTTTCGGGCCTCGCAGGAGACCGCCGACTGAGCGCGCCGCATCCATCCGCCTGACGCTCCGAGCAGCACGGCTCCTACGGACGGCGACGGAAGTCGTCCTCCGAGAGAGCAGGATTGACCTCGACCGTCAGCAGACGCGTCGACCCCGTGTGCACACCCGACGCGAAGTTCTCCTCCGCGAAGGGAAACACCACACCTTCGACTGCCCGAAAGTCCGCATACGTGGTGACGAAGTGCACCTGCCGTCCTTCGGCGAGGAGCATGCCGAGGGATTCGACCACACGGTCGGTCTCCGGATCGACGTAAGCGCGGAACAGCATGCCGGGCCCGAGGGCGAGCTCGAGTCCGATGAGCGAGCGACCCTCCCGCTCCACGGGTCCAACCACTCGGACGCTGTCACGCCAGGCGTGGAGAATCCACGGGACGTCAGCGCGCGCGGCCTGGAGAATCATCGCGGCGAGCAGCATGCCGGATACCGGCTGCACGCTGCCGCTTCGTTCGCGCCAGCCGCGTGTCCCGTCGAGCAGGCGGAGCTCCGGCGTATCAGGATAGGCGATCTCGACCCGCAGGCGGTCGGGTCGGGAGAACAGGCGGGTCGTCGCGATCGCAGTCGACCTCCCAATCGGGCGCAACTCACCCACCACGCGATAACTCTCGATCGCGGCAAGGGCATCCACTCCACCGTAGGCCTCGAGCACGCGCTCGATCAGGGCTCTGGCATCTGGCAGTTCCTGTGCCTGAATCGGCGGGCTCAGCAGTGCTCCCAACAGGATGAGCCGCGAGGCCCATCGGGGCGGCGACGGGGAGGCCGGACGCCAAGTGGGCACCACCGTTTCCACGCACGCTACTATCGGTTGAACCATTCACTCCTCACTTCTCGACGCCACGTGGCGACCCTCGCAGGATAGCGACCCCGCTCAGGTGGGGGCGCGACCACCGCAAGGAAGCACGGGCGTGCCACAGTGGAGAGCCACCGGTCGGAAACCCCTCCGGCGTGCCCTAAGGAAGCGGCGCGCTCCGGCGGGTGAGCGCTTCGATCTCATCGAGTTCCCGCGGCACATGCGTGATGCGTTCCAGCCCCTCATCGGTAATGACGTAGTCGTCTTCGATGCGAATCCCGGTGCCGTCGTATCGCTCGACGGCCGCCCGGATGTTTGCGATGAACTTTCGATTCCTTGGCGTGTCAGGCAGGATCTCGAGCTGCCGCGCGGACACGTAGACTCCGGGCTCGATCGTAAAGGCATCACCCGCCGCAAACGTCCCCGCATGGTAGTATGCCTGCAGCGGGTCGTGCACTTCAAGCCCGATTCCGTGGGTGATGCTGTGGATGGTGAACAGCATGGCCTGCCGGCACGACCGCGGGAACCGCTCACAGTTGGCCGGCCACGGCGGATCGAACGTGGCGTCCGCCGCCTCGATCAGGCCGAGGCGTGCTAGCCCCCTCGCCTGCACATCGAGGGTCGAGTCATAGGCCGCTTGCATGGACATGCCGGGACCGGAATTGCGCTCAGCCGCCGCCAACGCGGCGCGGACAACCTGGTACAGCTCGCGCTGGTCCGCGGTGAAGGTCCCGCTCACGGGTAGGGTTCGCGTGATGTCGGCGGCGTACCCGTGGTACTCCGCACCGGCATCGATCACCACCAGCTCGCCCGGTTGCATGGCGCGACGGTTCTTCATGTAGTGCAGGACTGTCGCGTTCGGCCCGGAGCCCACGATCGATCCATACGCCGGTCGCTCGGCGCCCAGGTGCAGAAACGTCGCCTCGACGATGGCCTGGAGGTCGTACTCATGCATCCCGTGCCCGATGAGGCGCATGAGCTCGCGGTGTCCCTCCTCGCTGATTTCGGCGGCCTTCCGGATGAGACGGAGCTCGGCGTCGCTCTTTCGTGCACGCAGGCGATCCACGATGGGGTGGGCATCGCTGACAGCCAGCCCGGGATGTCGCCCCTCCAGTGCGTCCATGAACGCTCGGCCGCGCGTCAGCGAGTCCGCCCGCGCGAAGTCGGCCGCAGCGAAATCGCGAAGCACATGGAACGCCATTCCGAGTGCCGCCAGAGAGTCCGCGACGTCCCACAGATCGTCAGCAGGCCGCGACGGCAGCCCCAGTTCCGCGGCGATCTGGGCCGAGTCGGGCTCAATCCCGTAGTAGAGCGAACGGCGCGGGGCCGTGCGATCAACGAACAGGAGGTACCGGAAGGCCGGCAGCTGCCGGAAGGGGCCGCCGTCGGACACCGGTGTCCGGCCACCGAGGGCGATGACCACGCCGGAGCCGATGTGGGCGGCGACCGAATCCCGTCGACTAGCGTACTCCGTTGCCGTGATCTGAGCCGACAGGGACGCCGCGCTCGCTGAGACGAAACAGACCAGGGTAAAGCACCGAGCTGGAATCCATGGCTGTCGCATGTCGTGCTCTCCGAATGATCCAGGATTGTCCAAAAGGTACCGGGCACCGGAACGAGAGCGAACCGCACCGAGCCGAGCGACGGACCCGTACTCCGGATGCAGCGAGCTCCACCCGGCGCCCTATCGAAGCAGCGGCGCAGTCGAGATCTTGTAAAGGGGCTCCCGTACGACCCTCGCACGGTCCAGGGGGCCGTCTCGACCATTCCGAGGTATCGCGGCATGACCCACTCATCCTTCGCCCGCTGCGCCGGCTGCGATCGTCCTCTCGATCCGGACGACCGGTTTTGCTCCCGCTGCGGTGCGCCGACTCACCTCAATGTCGATGCCGACGCGACCATTGTCGATCCGTCGGCACGCGAGGGCGTCGTGCCGCCAGGCGATGACCGTGATGCGACCCTCGTCGACCGAACGCGATCCGGTGAGTCCGCGTCGCCGTTCGACGACGGCGACGCCACCCTCGTCGACCAGAGGGGTTCTGAAGGCCCCGCTGCACCGAGCGACGAGAAGGACGTGACCCTGCCGTCCGGCGTCCCGGAACCGGAAGCACCACCAGAGGGAGCCAGCTTTACGACGCGATTCCAGTTTGTGCTGGGCGCCGGGTATGAGCTGATGTCCCTGATCGGCCAGGGTGGCTTCGCGCGCGTCTACAAGGCCTGGGACCGGCGACTCGATCGAATCGTGGCCATCAAGGTCATTCGACCCGACCTCGTCGAGACGGAGTTGTTCTGGGAGAGTTTCCGGAATGAGGCTATTGCTCTGGCGAAGCTCCGACATCCGGGAATAGTGCCCATCTACGACATTCGCGAGCGTGGAGGGTTGATCTACTACATCATGCCGTTCGTGGAGGGGACGACCCTCGAGGTGCGTCTCGAGCGAACCCGACTCCCCCCGTTCGAGTCTCGGCGCATTCTCAGCGAGCTGACTGATGCGTTGGCCGCTGCCCACCGCGCGAAGATGGTGCACCTCGACATCAAACCTGCCAACGTGTTCCTAGAGGGAGACGTCCAGAAGGTGCTGCTGATGGACTTCGGGATCGCGATGGCGCTCTCCGAGCAGATCGAGGATTCCCCCGGTGGCCCCGTGATCGGCACACCTGCGTACATGTCACCGGAGCAGGCACGCGGACTCGCCGACATCGACCATCGCTCCGACATCTACTCGGTGGGTGCACTCGGCTATCGGATGCTCACGGGGCGGCCCCCATTCAGCGCCCCGGAACCCGCCGACGTCCTACGGAAGCACATCTCGCAACCCCCCGTGCCCATCCGCGACATCAATCCCACGATCCCCAGAGAATTCGCAGACGCCATCATGCGCTGCCTCGAGAAGGACCCGTGGGACCGCTTCTCTACTGCGAAGGAGTTGGGGAGCGCGCTGCAATCGGTGACGTTCTTCACCGCAGGAGCGGAGACGTTGGAGGGGGATGCGTCCTCGGGCGTCCACAGCACCATCGTCGTCCTGCTCGCCAGCATTGCGTTGCTCATCGGGATCCTGCTGGGCCTCGCGCTCGGCTGAGCCCGCGAAGTCTCGGCACGCTCGCACGAGCCTACCAGCAAGAAGCTGGCGCCGCGAATACGAAACGGCCCCGCAAGCCGCTGCGGGACCGTCGGTTCCTTCCCATGCCCGAGGAGGGAGTCGAACCCTCACGGGGTTGCCCCCACGGGATTTTGAGTCCCGCGCGTCTACCAATTCCACCACTCGGGCGACCGCTGCAAAGGTAACTGGTTGGGGAAGCCGCAGCACGCCGCCGAACGAACGGTCGGACGCGACGCGTGCTAGTCGCCCCTTGCTCGGGTCAGCAACCGCTCCGCGGAATCAAGCCTTTCCTCGAGAAGCTGCCGGTCGCTATCCTGCCTGCCCGCCAGTTGGTCCAGCTCATCACGCAGCTCGACAACGGCGGAAGCGAGATCCTCGATCCGACGCGTCAATCCCGGATCCGCTCGCTGCTTCCCGCGCTCGACGATCACCCATCCAGCGATGCCAGCGATGGGAATGGCAGCGATCGCGATTGCCAATTCGATCATGGGGAGGTTCTCCTGCGGGGCGTCTGGATCGACTGGGTCAAGGTGTGTCCCTGCCAAGGCGAGCGCGAATCGATCCGCCGGGCCGAGGAAGTATACGGCGTCACCGGCAGAACCGTCGACGAAGGCGCACCCCGGGGCCGTTGTTGCGGGTGGAGACTGGCCAGAGTTGGGTTATGTCGCGGCCTCGGTGCCCGGCGCGCAGGCCTCCGCAGCGTTCTGCTCTACGCTCGTGACGTACTGGCCGGAATCGCCCACCCGCACCTCGATGTCCCCGTGCGTGCTGGTGCAGAACGTCTCGAGACCCGGTACGGTGAGCAGCGTTGCGATCGCGTTCTGCCGCGGATGCGTCGTCCCGTTGGCGCTGATCAGCGCCACTTCGGGTGCCGTGTGCGCGAGCCAGGTAGACGTCCCGCTGAAGCCGTTGTCGAAGATCGCGTCATTGGCGCCGTGATGACCCACCTTGAGCGCGGTGAGGTCGTCCGTCGATGAGCCAAAGGCCGTCCGCCAGCGCTGATTGGCCGCCACTTCGCCGTCGCCCGCGAGGAAGAGGCGGAACGTGCCCTTCGCTACCTCGGTTCCCAGCGAGCCGTCGTTGATGTCCGATGCGCTGGCGCCCACATTGCCGAGGAACGTCGGGAGCGGCGTGAGAATCCGAAGCTGAGTGGCGCCCGCGCCGAACCCGAGCGTCACCTCCACGACGGCGTCCGGAACGACCACCGTGTCGGCCAGTTGGTTCGCCAGGGCGATGATCTGGTTGTAGACGGCGAAATCGCGGACCTGCGCGTTGTAGAAGAACCGTCGGACGACGACATCCTGGAGAAGGCTGGCCATGCCGCCGAAGTGGTCGCTGTGCGCATGCGTCAACACGAGTGCCTCGAGGGTGTCCACCCCCAGCGTCGCCAAGCGCCGTCCGACGAAGTCGGCGTCGGCACCGTCCACGCCAGCCGGCCCCGCATCGATCAGCGCGTGCCGCAGCCCTGCTGCCGAGGAGTCGGTCAGCAGCAGGGCATCCCCTCCCCCGCCGGCTTCGTTCGGCCCGAGGTTGAACACGCGGATGATCAGCCGGGACGATCCGCTGAGCTCGATCGTGAACGCGAGGGTCTCCGACGAGGTGGCGGAGCCGTTTCGGGCCGACACCACGAGCGTGTACGAGCCAGGATCGCTCACCGTCCGCCCCGAGAAGAACTCTTCCCCGTTGAGGGTAGCCGAATAGGTCCCCACATCGACCGTGATGGCGACCGTGACCGGGCCCACCACCACCGCACCGTCGGTGACACCACTGACGGTGATCGTCGGTGTGCGGTCCGGTTCAGTGCCCGATTGCCCGCCGCAGGCGGCCAGGACGGTGCCCGTCAGCACAGCGAGGGCGAGCAAGGGGCCGCGCCGGGACAGGCAGCGGGACGTCAACATACGTGCGTGTCTGCTCCGCGAAGATTCTCCCCAAAGATAGCACGGCCCCTCAGGCGTGACGGGCGCGGGAGGCTGGCCCGACATTTATGGGCTGGCGATCCTCGGTACATCCCTCCATACTATCGGCCCAATTACGCACAATCCTCAGGAGCACCGAATGCGTCGTGCAACTGCCCGACTGCTCGCCGGGTTCACGATCGCCCTCACGGCGGCGTGCGGCGAGGAGAGTCTCTCGCTCTCGGACGGCACCCCATCAACCCTCGCGGTCCGCGTCTACGTGGATCGGGATGGGGACGGCGGTTTCACCTCAGCCAGCGACGTCCCGATCGCCAGCGCCGAGATCACAGCGATGCAGGGAGAAGCCGCAGCGGCGACCGCAACGAGCGATGCGGAGGGGCTTGCGAGCTTCACGGCTCTCGTACCGGGATCGTATACGCTGGATCTCGCGGCGACGCCGCCCACCGGAGCCGTCCTTGCGTCGGCTTCGGCGCCGGTCGTCGTGGCGCCGTACCAGGGAGACGCCCTGGCCGCGGAGTTCCGCTTCGCCTTCAAGCCGGGCGGGCTCACCGGCGCGGTGTATCGGGACGACAACGGCAGCGGCGCGTACGAGCCCGGGGCCGATACTCCAGCACCCGGGGTATCCTTGGCGCTCGTCGATGTGGGTGCCGGCGCGGCGCCCGCGGCACTTGTCGCGGCCGCAGACACGGTTGCCGAGGCGGTCACCGACGCCGACGGCGCCTTCGCCTTCGAAGGGATCCGGCCAGGCGATTACACGATGGAGATTGGAGCGGTCGAGGGGCTGACCTTCGTGGGCGGCACCAGCCAGGCCGTCACCGTCGGCGCAGAGACCGCCACGACGTTCGACATCGAGTTCGAAGGCGACCTGCTCATCACCATCGCCGAGTCGCGCGCGATACCCGATGGCAGGCCCGTGACCATCGAGGGGGTGATCACATGGCAGGCGCAGTGGCGCCGCAACCTGGATGCATTCGTGCAGGATGGCACGGCGGGCATCACCCTGTTCGACTTCGATTGCGACTTCGATGACCCGGCGGCGAACTGCCCGGAGGTAACCACCGGCGACAGTGTGCGGATCACTGGCGTGCGAGGGAGCTTCAACTCGGAACTCCAGGTATCGAGCCTCGCGAGCATCGAGCTCCTTGGCAGCCCGGGCGAACCCACGCCCCGTGCGGTCTCGGCGGCGCAGATCGATGCGGGTGAGTTCCAGGCCGAGCTGGTGACCATCGACGGAACGGTCACCGACGTGACCGTCACCAACTCCTTCGGCACACACGTGGTGACGCTGACCGATGCCGCGGGTGGCTCGTTCTCGACATACGTCGACAACCGCACGGGCGTCGACACCACCGCGTGGGTAGTGGGCGGCGAGTACGTGCTCACGGGCGTGCTGGGGTTCGATGATCGGAACACCCCGGCGGCGCGGCTCGAGATCCGCGGGCCGAACGACCTCACCTCCGGTTCCGCGGCGACGCCCATCGTGACCGCCAGGACGCTAACCGGTGATACCGTGATCGTCGAGGGCGTGGTGACATGGCAGGAGCAGTGGAGCGGCGGTCCAGTCTACTTCCTGCAGGACGGGAGCGGCGGCATTTCCACGTTCCACTCCGGTGCTCCGACCTTGCAGCGTGGAGACGTCATCCGTGTTCAGGGTGAGGTGAGTGCCTTCCGCGGCGAAGTCCAGCTCTCACCGGTGCTCACGGCGACCGTGGTCGGCCAGACCACCGTACCCACGCCGCGTGCGGTCACCGGTGCGGAGATCAACGCCGGCCAGTTCCAGGGTGAGCTGGCGACCATAGAGGGGACCGTCGACAGCGTTCTGGTCCTCAACAGCTTCGACACCCACCTGACGTGGCTGACAGACGGAGCCGGGACCGAGTTCACAGCCTACGCCGACAACCGGACTGGTATCGCCTCCACCGATTGGGCGGTGGGTACGACGATGGTCGTTCGTGGCGTGCTCGGAACGGACGACCGGAATTCGCCGGCTGCGCGGATCGAGCCGCGCGACCCGAACGACATGATCGCCGGCCCGGCACCGAGCACTATCCTGGATGCGCGGGCACAAGCGGCGGGAACGAGCGTGACCGTCGAGGGAGTGGTCACCTGGCAGCAGCAGTGGGACGCCCGAGTCTACTACTTCCAAGACGCAACCGGCGGCGTCTCGACGTTCGACTCCGCCGAGCCGGCGCTCCAGCGCGGCGACCGGATTCGGATCACCGGCGACGTCGGTGCCTTCCGCAGCGAGGTGCAACTCTCGCCCGTCACGGCACTCACGGTCCTCGGCCAGGAAGCGGTCCCCGCGCCCAGAGCCGTCACTGGTGCGGAGATCAACGCGGGTCAGTACCAGGGGGAGCTCGTCACTGCGTCGGGGACGGTCGACAGCCTTCAAGTGTTCAGCTTCGACAATCACCTGGTGTGGCTGACCGACGGCGAGAGCACCGTGTTCACGGCCTATATCGACAGCCGCAACGGTGTCGCGTCCGCCGACTGGACCACTGGCGTGTCGGTGACGCTCACCGGCATTCTGGCGATCGATGACCGCAACACGCCCGCGGCGCGACTCGAGCCCCGCGATCCCTCGGACATTCAATAGCGCACGGGACGGATATGTACGACGAACGAACCAATACCGAGACGCGGCCGGGCCGCGGGGCGCGTTTGCTCACCACGCTCGCCGGATTGGCCGCCGTGGTGGTCGTTGCCGGCTGCGATGAGATCGCGCCGCCGATCACGGTCGACGGGACGGGCAGCCTCGAGGGCCTGGTGTTCTTCGATGCCTCCGAGGACGGCATCTTCGATCCCGCCGACGGGGACTCGGCGATCGGCGGTGTCGCCCTCGCGGTTCAGGAACGCGGCACCGGACAGACCTTCCCCAACGGCAGTGCCGTCTCGGCCGCCGATGGGCGGTTCACCATCGATGCGTTGCCGCTGGGCACGCACGACATGAAGATCGACACGCTCACCGTGCCCGACGGTGTGTCGATCTGCCAGAACCCGATCCGCGTCAGCGTGTACCTGAACGAGACCACGTTCGAGCGCGTGAACGGGCGCCCGGGCTGCCTCATCACGATCCTCGCCGCCAAGGAAGTAACGCTTGGCGAGTTCGTGATCGTGCGCGGGATCGTGACGTCGGCCCCGGGCCAGATCGAGGCGAACTTCGCCTACATCGAGGACGCCACCGCCGGGCTGTTCCTGTTTGCGCCGGCCCTCATGGGCCAGGGCATCAACGTGGGGGACCAGATCGAGGTCGGTGGCACAACCACGCTTTTCAACACCCAGTTCCAGCTGACCGGCGCGGTGCTCCGCGAGGTTGTCCCCGACGTCACCACGCCGATTCCGGTCCTGGTGACGACGGCCGAGATCGCCGCGTCCGGCTCCGACCCGTTCGACGACCTCCAAAACCGATTCGTTCGGCTGGAGAAGGCGCAACTGCTCGAGGCGTTTGCCGCCAGCGGCAACAGCCAGAACTCCACGATCGACGACGGCAGCGGTACGGTCATCATCCGAGTGGACGACGGCGTGGCGGATCGCAACGAGTTGGACAACATCTTCACGGCCGGCGCGTGCTACGACATCAATGGGTTCGCGGCCAACTTCAACGGAGCGGGCCAGATCTTCCCGCGCTCGCTCGACGACATCGTGGAGGTCCCATGCAACTGACGACCTCCTCGCTCCGTGCATCGATGCGGATCGTTGCGCCATTCACCTCGAGTTTGAGCACGATGACCATACGTTTGCGACTCACTGCTCTCGCGGCTGCGTGCCTGAGCGCATCGCTGCTCGCCGCCCCCCCGCTCGCTGCCCAGAACGTTCAGACAACCGGCCAGATCCGCGGTCTGGTCCAGGACGACGCGGGTGAGCCGGTGACCGGCGCATCCGTCACCGCCCGCAACGACGCGACGGGGTTCGAGCGGTCTGCGGAATCCGGGCCCGATGGCCTCTACGCCATCCGTCTGCTCCCGCCCGGCACGTACACCCTGCAGGTCCGCGTGGTGGGGTACCAGCCGCAGCGCGCCGAGCAGATCCGGGTGACCATCGGCAGCAGCACCACCCACAACGTCTCACTCACCGCCGCGGCCGTGCAGATCGATGCTCTCGTCGTGACCGGCGAGCGCACGCAGATAGACGTGTCCGAGGGTGGTGTCCGCCAACTCGTCGGCCAGGCCCAGATCGAGGAGCTGCCGTCGGCCAGCCGAGACTTCACGGATTTCATCAACCTGTCCGGCCTCGTGGCACCCGATCCGGGCGAGACGACCGGTGGGCAGTTCTCGATCGGCGGGCAGCGGCCATCCCAGACCAGTATCCGGCTCGACGGGGCGGACGCCAACAACGCGTTCTTCGGCGAGAACCGAGGCGGATCGCGTATCCCCTTCACGTTCTCGATCGAGTCGATCCGCGAGTTCCAGATCATCACCAACGGCTTCGACGTCGAGTACGGCCGCTATAACGGGGGCATCATCAACGCCGTGACGCGCTCCGGAACGAACGAGCTCGAGGGCACGCTGCACGCGCACTTCCGCGGCGATTTCCTGACGGCCGACCCGTTCATCGACGACCCCTCCGACCCGGAGATCACGAAGGACTACTCGGTCCAGCAGTACGGTGGCCGGCTCAGCGGTCCGATCGTGCGGGACAAGGCCTTCTTCCTCGTATCGGTGGACGGCCAGCGGCGACGCGAGCCCCAGCTGCCGTTGACCCGTGACCGGTTCGGTCCCGGCGGCGAGCAGGAAGACGCCGTGGTGTACGACGAGATCGGGCGATACTTCGAGATCCTGCAGAACCAGTACGGGATCGCCGACGCGTCGACCGGCTACCAGCCCTTCAACACGACGGCCGACCAGCTTGCCCTGCTCGCGCGGGTGGACTGGGAGCTGAGTGACAAACACCGGCTGACGGCCCGCTACAACTATCAGAACTTCAACAACGACAACGAGTGGAACGGGAATTTCGATTTCGACTACGGGCAGTCCCGGGCCGAGCTGCTCGAGGTGCTGTCGCACGGCTTCGTGGCGGAGCTGCAATCCGTACTGTCACCGAGCACGTACAACGTGCTGCGGTTCCAGTTCGCGAGTGAGGACCGCCCGCGTCAGGGCAAGGACCTGCGGCCGACCTTGACCGTAAACCTCTCCAGCGGCCAGCAGGTTCGCTATGGCGGCACGTTCGCGTCGTACAACAACCTGCTCGAGGAGCGACGCTTCGCGCTGACCAACAACTTCACCAAGATCCTCGGCGACCACACGCTCAAGGTCGGCGGTGACGTCACCCTCACCAACACGCTGAACCAGTTCCAGAATTTCGGCTCGCAGTTCCAGGGGGCGGGCGAGTTCCGCTTCGCCGGGCTCGGCGAGTTCGAAGCGTTCCGACCGTCGTCGTACTTCCGGCCGATCCAGGAGGGGGGCGGCATCCCGAGGTCCGACTTCAACACGCTCGAGTGGGCGCTGTACCTCCAGGACTCGTGGGACGTCTCGCCGAAGCTCAACGTGACGGCCGGCGTCCGATACGACTACCAGTCGTTCCGGGAGAGCCCCACGCCGGTCGTGGACGTCGAGCGGGCGTTCAACTACGAGACCGGCTTCGCCCCGACGGACGACAACAACATTTCCCCGCGGATCATGCTGGCCTTCGATCCGAATGCGGATGGCCGGACGGTCATCCGAGCGGGCGCCGGCTACTTCTACGGCCTCGTACCGAACGTCGTCGCGGGCAACGTGCTCCAGACCGAACGACCGCTCCAAGAGGTGATCTGCAACGGCTCGATCGTGGATGGCGATCCCGACGCGCCGCCCTCTCCCTCCGAGTATTCCGGGTGGGGTGTGGACGGTCTCAACAATCCCGCCACGTGCGCCGACGCAGGCGCGGGCGGGCTGCCCACCTACACGCTGTGGTCGGAAGGCTTCCAGTATCCCGAGACCTTCAAGGCCAACGTGGGCTTCGAGCGGCTGCTCACCCGGCAGACCAGGTTCTCCCTGGATCTGTTGTACTCGCAGTCGTGGAACCTGTACACGGTCCGCAACTTGAATCTCCGGGACGCGCAGTTCGAGCTCGCCGCCGAACAGAATCGCCGGATCTTCACCCCCGCCACCGAGTTCGACCCGACCGGTCCCAACAGCACCGGCTCGCGCCGCAACCTCGACTTCGGCGACGTACTGGTGAACTACACCGATGGCCGGGCGCGCTCCTTCATCGCGACAACCGAACTGTCGCACGAATTCAGCCGCAACCTCACCGCCTCGCTGTCTTACACCTACATTCGTGCCTACGACAATTCGAACTATTCCTGCTGCACTGCGGGCGGGGGGTACGCCGATCCGACCACGGGCGTCTTCGGCCCGAACGAGATCGGCGACTTCGGCGACTCCGACCGGGCGTGGGGTCGCAGCGACTTCTCGCGCGAGCACGCGATCATCGGTCAGGTGCTGTGGCGCCTGCCGTGGGACATGCGCGTCT
>JBDHDN010000103.1:0-10124 GCA_039591485.1 Gemmatimonadota bacterium | reverse complement strand
ATGATGACAGGGTTGCGGTACGTGAAGCTCAAATCGAAGGCGAGCATCGAAAGGTCCAGCATCTCCTGCGGCGTGGACGGCGCGAGCACGATCGCGTGCGTATTGCCGTGCCCGAGGCCGCGGCACACCAGCTTGATGTCTCCCTGCTCGGGCGCGATGTTGCCGAGTCCGGGACCTCCACGCATCACGTTGACGAATACGCCCGGAACCTCGGCGCCGATCATGTAGGATATGCCCTCGAGCATGAGACTGAATCCGGGTGACGACGTGAACGTCATGCACCGGAGTCCTGCCCCGCCGCAGCCGTACATCATGTTGACGGTCGCGACCTCGCTCACGGCTTGGACGAACCGGCCGTCGAGCTGCGGCAGGAGTTTGGCCATGAGCTCGGCGCCTTCGGTGGACGGCGTGATCGGATAGCCGAAGAAGTGGCGGCAGCCTGCGAGCAACGCGCCGATCGCGGCAGCATGGTTGCCCTTCAGCACGAGCGGCTCGAGACGGGGCAAGGGCTCACGCCGATCGGGGATTGACTCGGGTACGGGTCGGGATCGTCGTTGCTCCCCGAAGTAGCTGAACGGATCCGACACCACCATGTCGGTGGGCTCCAGCTCCGGCGGCGTCGCCATCAGACCGTGCGGTTCCGGGCAGGCGGTGATGCACAGCCCGCACCCGTTGCACGCGTCGAGATTGACCGTCACGGGAGTGAAGCCGGTGACGGGATCGATCTCCGTCCCCATCTCGATGCAGTGCTTCGGACAGGCCTCGATACACCGTCCGCACGCCTTGCACAGATGCGGGAAGAGGAACGGTTTGGATCTGGTCTTCACGTGTGCGGTAGCCATTCAGTTGCTCCCGTCAGGGCACTGCTGCGTTGTTGCGCACTCCGGCGGAGACCGCCAGGCGATGCCGACAGTATTGCTCGAGCAGCCGCAGCGCACGGTCGGCAGCCCGGAAGGTCGGCACCCCGAGCACGCGCAGTCGCGCTGCCATTGGATCATACAGCGAACCTGCGTCCACGACCGCGACCCACGCCTTGTCGGATGCGTGATACAGGCGCTCGAGCCGCTGGACGATACTCGCCTCACCCATGAGGTCTTCCTCGTGTCCCGCACCGGCGGGCAGCGTCTGGAGCGCTGGGGTGAGTGGAACGCATCCTACGATGGCGACGTCGACGGTCGCGTCGTCCAGCACGGTGCGGACCGCGTCTTCGTAGCCATCGTCGCTCATGATGGGCGTCAGGTCGAGCGGGTTGCCGACGTCGACAACCCCGTCGAGCCGGGCCCGGGTGAAGGAGTGGCGGAGACCCTCGCGCGTGTCCGACGTGAGCGGAGCCAACGAGAAGCTGCCGAGCCGGTCGGCGAAGGCGACGCACTCGAACCCGGCGTTCGACACGGCACCAAGCCGGCGCCCCGCCACCCGCTTCCCCTCGAGCTGGCAGCAGAGCCGGACCAGGTCGTCGAAGTCATCGAGCGTATCGGCTACCAGGACGCCAGCCGCTTCCGCCAGCGCGCGAGCGACGATGTAGTCGCCCGCCACCGCGGCGGTGTGGGAGATGGTCGCGCGCGAGCCGGCGGGCGTGCGGCCGGCCCGGTAGAGGACGACTTGCCGCCCGCCAGCCACGAGCTCCGCTGCGGCTTCAAGCCAGCGGCGACCGTCTCCCGGTCGGAAGGCCTCGACGTAGCAGCCGACCACGCGCACTTCGGGGTCGTCGGTCAGATAGGTGAGGTAATCGCCGACCGTGAGGTCCGTTTGATTCCCCACGGAGATCACATAGCGGGGCTCAAGACCCACATACCGGCTCGTTCGTGCCACGGTGAAGGCGCCGCTCTGCGCGATCAGGGCGAGCGGGGCACGCGGTCCAGTTGCCGGCGGCAGCTTGTACTCCGGGATGAAGGTCGTGTCGTAGCACCCCGGCGCCGATCTGACGCCCAGACAATTTCCCCCGTTGAGCACCGGTCCCGCCCAGTCCGTACGTCGCGCGCGCTCGAGAGAACGGCGTATCCGCGATTCGCGATCCTCTGTACCCTTTCGTTCGCCGAGCCCGCCAGGGATGACGATAAGGCTCTCCGCCTTCCGATGGGCGATGACGTCATCGACGACGGTCGGAACTTGTGCAGCCGGTACACTCACGACGAGCAGGTCCACGCTGTCCGGCAGTGCCTCGACCGTCGGGTAGCAGCGCACGCCGGCTACCCGATCCGCCTCGGGCTTGATCACGCGGAGGCACTCGGCCGGAAAGCCTTCGCGGAGCATGTTCTCGAGGATGATCCGGCCCGGGTTGCGGTGCTCGGACACGCCGATCACGGCAGCCGAGCGGGGTTGAAGCAGCGCGCCCAGCTTGCCGGTTGGTCGGGGCGGATAGGCTGGGGTCGCCGCGAGCGGCGCCAAGCGCACCAGGGCATCGAGCACCACGGCACGGTTTCCCGTAAGTGCCACCGGGTTGAACTCCAGCTCGTCCAGCTCAATCGCGGCAGGTGATCCGGCGAACTGGAGGACCTGCCAGATGATCTCGCTGAGCTGGGCCCCAGGGAGGTGCACCGTTCCGCCACGGAGGTGACCCATCGCGAGCGCACCGGCCGCCGTGGCGGCGACTCGCTCGTCGATGCGGTCCCGGGTGTCGAAGCCGGGGGCGAACATGGCGAGGCTATCGCCGTCCCGAAGACGCTCGGCCCAGAACTCCGTTTGCACGCCCCCCAGCCCCACGGTGACGACGGGGCCAAAATCCGGCGTGTTTCGCATCCCGAGCAGCAACTCCGCGCCGGGCCGCTCGGCGTGCAGTACGTATTCGCCGATCGCAAAGCCGAGGACCGGCCACCCCGTGAACCGTTCCTCCAGCGCGGCCACCGCGGCCCGCACGGGCGCGGCAGCGCGGGCGGTGACCCGAATACCGCCGAACTCGGTCTTGTGGGCGATCTCGGGGGACAGGACCTTCACGACGACCCTGGCGCTGGAAAGCCGGTCGAGGTCGTCGGGGTCAACGTCGTCCGCTCCCCGGACGATCAGGTGGTCGGGCACGGCGAATCCCAGCGCCTCGGCGACCGCGTAGCCCTCGGTCTCGAGCAACTCGCGGCGGCCTTCGGCGCGGACGCGCGTCAGGATGGACGCGATGGGTTGGGTGGCGGCAACACTCACCCGGCAGCCTCCTCGGCGTTTCCTGGAAGTCGCTCGGGCGCACCGCCAGTGACGAACGAGCCACCTCCGACAAAACTTGGCCGACGGGGCGTAACTGCAGTATGAAAGTTCTTTAAAGCCTCCTTAGAGAGGAGGCAGGCATACCGGATTACTCGCCGCGTGGGCGCCGGGTCGACTTGTACCGCGCATCGGCAGTGGCACGGGCGTCGGGGTCGCCGAAGATCTTCTCCCCATCGAAGCGGCCGTTCTCGATGAAGATCTCCGAGATGGCTTTCCCGGCGACGACACTACCCGCCAGGTAGACTCCGGGGACGTTCGTCTCCAATGTCGCCGGATTGAGCGACGGGCGACCGCTGTCATCGTCGAAATCGATCCCGATACGACGGAAGAGGTCGAAGTCCGGATGGAAGCCGATCAGCGCGTACACCCGATCGGCCGGGATCTCGTTCTCGTGCGACCGGCGCAGGACGCCGCGGGGGGACCGCGTGGCAACCGCCCGCTCCGTGATCCGCACCACCTCGCTGCCGAGCTCGGCGCGGATCTCGCCCGCCGCAATCCGGTTCTCGATATCCGGCCGCAACCAATACTTGACGCTCTTGGAGAACGCGGTTCCGCGATGGATCAGTGTCACCCGTGCGCCGGCCCGGAAGAGCTCGAGCGCTGCCTCGACGGCGGAGTTCTTGCCGCCGATCACGACCACGTCGAGTCCGAAGCACCGGTGGGCCTCGTCGAAGTAGTGGCTCACGTGTGGCAGGTCCTCGCCCGGCACGGCGAGTCGGTTGGGGTGATCGAAGTAGCCGGTGGCTAGCACGACTCGGGTACAGTCGATCCGTTCTTCGCCGAGCCGCGTGTGGAGGGTGCAGCTGAGCGCGTCGTCTGTTCGTTCCGCACGCGCTAGTCGAGTGTACGTCCGAACCCGCAGGGCCTCGGTACGAGCCACGCCACGGTAGTACTTGAGCGCTTCCTCGCGCGTTGCCTTCGGGCCGGCACACACGAGCGGGTGGTCGCCGATCTCCAACCGCTCCGGAGTCGTGAAGAACCGCATCCCGACGGGGTAGTTGACGATGGAGTTGGCCACCGCCCCGGCGTCGATGACTAGCGGATCCAAGCCCCTGCGGCGAGCGGAGATAGCGCACGCGAGGCCGATCGGCCCGGCCCCTACGATGATGGCGTCTTCGACCTTTCGCTCATGCTTCATCGGCGCTAACGTCCCCTCGTGGATTTCGCGACCGGCGACCTCTCCACCGGTCGGGAATGTAACCTGACGACACGGAATGCCATGAGCCGGACGATCCTGATGCTTGGTGGCTACGGGAATGCGGGGATACGGATCGCTCGGCTGCTGCTCCGCGAGAGCGATGTGCGCCTCGTGCTCGCGGGGCGGTCCGCTGCCCGCGCCGGGTTGATCGCCGACCGGCTCAACCGTGAATCGAAGTCTTCCCGGGTCTCCGGCACGCTGGTCGATGCCGCGGAGCCACGTCTGCTGCGCAAGGCCCTCGATGGGGTCGATCTCTTGGTGATCGCATCGAGCACGGTCGCGCAGACTGCGCAGCTCGCGCGAGTTGCCATCGACGCCCAGGTCGACTGGTTTGACATCCAGTGCGCCGAGCGGAAGCTCGTGGCGCTCCGGGCGCTGCGGGAGCCGATCGAAGATGCCGGGCGCTGCTTCATCACGGATGGGGGATTCCATCCAGGACTGCCGGCAGCGCTCGTGCGGTTTGGGTCGACCTTTCTGGACCGACTCCAGCGCGCGTCGATCGGGATGGCCGTCAAGCTCGATTGGCGGGAACTCGAGGTGTCCGCCGCCACCGTCCGGGAGTTCGTCGAGGAGGTGACACTCCGGCGGCCGCAGGTGTTCGACCACGGCGAGTGGAAGGCATCACCCCGGTGGCGAACCCGAGCTATGGAGTTCGGCGCGCCCATCGGCCGGCGGCGGGTCGCTCCCGTGATGGTCGACGAGCTGCGGGGGCTCCCGGAGCAGTACGGTGCGCTGATCGAGTTGAACTGCTGGTCCGCGGGATTCAACTGGTTCGTCGACTGGGTCGGCGTCGGCGCTGGCGGAGTTGCCATGCGCGCGCTCGGTCACCGAGCGGTGCCGCCCGTGAGCCGGGTCGTGTGGTTCGGGCTGCGACAGTTTTCCCGGCCGCCGTGGGGGGCGATTATGTTGGTGGAAGCGGGGGGTTGGAAGAAGGGCCGGCTCGTTGGTGTGCGGGGGGCAGTGTCTCATTGGGACGCGTACGCGCTGACCGCCATTCCTGCCGCAGCGACGCTCCTGCAATACCTGGATGGGTCGATCCGCCGACCTGGCCTCTGGCAGCAGGGCCTGGTCGTGGACCCCCGCAGATTCATGGCCGATCTCGAGCGGCTCGGCGCAACCGTGGAGTACGGTCTGGACGTGCAGACGGGCGGCATCTCCGGTGGTGCCGATCCGAAGCGACGGGACCAGTGACGGCTCTCGGCCGCATGAACTCTTCAGGGGAGTGCTGGTATGACGCAGCGGGTGGTGATTCTGGGGGCGGCGGGACGCGACTTCCACAACTTCAATGTCTACTTCCGCGACAACCCCGACTACGAGGTGGTCGCGTTCACGGCGACGCAGATCCCCGACATCGCGGGGCGGCGCTATCCGGCTGAGCTCGCCGGTACGCGGTATCCCGACGGTATTCCCATCGAGCCGGAACCGAACCTCGAGCGCCTGGTTCGCACTGAGGAGATCGACGTCGCGGTGTTCAGCTACAGCGACGTGTCGCACGAGACGGTGATGCATCTCGGGAGCCGCGCCATGGCAGCCGGCGCGAGCTTCCTGCTGCTCGGGCCGCGTCAGACGATGCTGAACTCCGCTGTGCCGGTCGTGGCAGTCTGCGCGGCGCGCACCGGAGCGGGAAAGAGCCAGACGAGCCGCCGGATCGCATCCATCCTACGGGCTCAGGGCAAGCGCGTCGTGGCGGTGCGTCACCCCATGCCCTACGGCGATCTCGCCAAGCAGGCGGTGCAGCGGTTCGCCACATTCGAGGACCTCGATCGTCATGACGTGACGATCGAGGAACGAGAGGAGTACGAGCCGCACTTGAGTGCGGGCTCCGTCGTCTATGCCGGCGTCGACTACGAGCGGATCCTGCGCGAGGCGGAAGCCGAAGCCGACATCGTCATCTGGGATGGCGGCAACAACGACCTGCCGTTCTACCGGCCGGACCTCTTCGTGGTGGTCGTCGATCCTCATCGCCCCGACCACGCTGCCCGCTACCATCCCGGCGAGACGAACGTCCGGATGGCAGACGTCGTCGTCATCAACAAGATCGGCACGGCATCGCTCGAGAGCGTCGAGCAGACCCGCCGCGTCACGGAGGCGCTCAATCCCGACGCGGTGATAGTCGAAGCGGCGAGTCCCATCTTCGTCGAGGAATGGGAGTACATCAAGGGCAAGCGAGTACTCGTGATCGAGGATGGGCCGACGCTGACGCACGGCGAGATGGCGTATGGGGCCGGGTGGGTCGCCGCGCGGCGCCACGGCGCGGCCGAGATCATCGATCCGCGTCCGTACGCGGTCGGCTCGATTCGCGATACGTTCGCCAAGTACCCGACCACAGGCAATGTGCTCCCGGCCATGGGATACGGGGACGAGCAGATTCGCGAGCTGGCGGAGACCATTCAGGCCACTCCGGCGGACGTCGTGCTCGTGGCGACGCCGATCGATTTGCGCCACCTCATCGAGTTCTCGACGCCGGCGCTCAGGGTGCGCTACGAGCTCCAGGAGATCGGCGAGCCCACGTTGGATGGGATTCTGGCGGAGTTTCTGACACGGACGTCCTGAGCCGGACACGCGTCGCAGTGACACGGGCTTGGGGACGCGGCCCCAACATGGAGCAGATGTCATGACGAAGAGCAGCAAGGGCACGATCGCAATCCTGACGGGCGGCGGTGACGTGCCGGGGCTCAACCCGGCCATTCGGGCCATCACGATCCGCGCCATCCGGGAGGGCTATCGGGTGTTGGGCATCCGTCGTGGCTGGGCCGGACTGGTCGACCTGGTGCGAGACACCGATGTGGACAACTCGGCACACGTGCAGGAGTTGACGGAGCGGGTGGTGAACCGTGCCGGACGGACGGGCGGGACGTTCTTGCATACGTCGCGTACCAGACCGAGCCGGCTTCCCCGTGCGGTTGTCCCCGAACACCTGCGTGACGTCTACCAGGACGAGATGAACGACCTCACGCCCGACGTTCTTCGCAATCTCGAGTTTCTCGGCATCGACTACTTGTTGCCCATCGGCGGTGACGACACACTGAGCTACGCGCAGCGGCTCCATGAGGGGGGCGTCCGGGTCGTCGCCGTGCCGAAGACGATGGATAACGACGTGCCGGGTACCGACTACTGCATCGGGTTCAGCACGTGCGTGACACGCACGATCGAGATGACCCACAGCCTCCGGACGACGGCCGGGTCGCACGAGCGATTCCTGGTGATAGAAGTGTTCGGCCGATATGCGGGGTATACGGCGCTGCTGCCGACGATGGCGGGTGCCGCTGACCGCTGCGTGATTCCGGAGCACCGCTTTTCCCTCGAACACCTCAGCGAGTTGCTGCACTACGATCGCTCCCGTCATCCGAGCAACTATGCGGTCGTGCTCGTCTCGGAAGGAGCGCAGGCAGCCGAGGACACCGGCATGTCCTTCGAGGGCGAGGAGAAGGACCAGTATGGCCACCGCAAGCTCGGCGGGATCGGTGACCGGGTCTCTGCGGGGCTCAAGGAGCTGTCGCCGAAGTACAACAATGGTCGCCGGGTGAACGTGGTGAGTCAGCGGCTCGGGTACCTGGTGCGGTGCGGTGATCCGGATGCGCTCGACTCGATCGTTCCGATGGCGTTCGGCAACCTCGCGCTCGATCTCGTGCTCAAGGGCACCTTCGGGCGGCTCGTGTCGCTGAGGAACGGCGTGTACGACAGTGTGCCGATCGATGTGGTGACCGGACGCAAGAAGGTGATCGACGTGACGAAGTACTACAACGCCGAGCGGCTTCGGCCGCGCTACGAGACGTTCATCCGCCAACCTCTCTTCATCATGACGAGCGATGTCTGACACTCTGAGGAAGCAGGTCGAGGAGCTCTGGCCGGAGTTGGCGTGGATCACCGATCCCACTCTTCGGGAGCAGGTGACCCGCACGTGGATTGCGGCGTTCGAGCGGAGCCCGCTCGAGCCCGGGGACCTCAATAGCATCCCCTTCACGCTCCTGATCCCCGATTGCCCGGCGACGTTCATGGAGCACAAGCGGTGCGTTGTACACATCGCGCGGCGTGGTGCCGAGGCCATGCAGGAGCTCCTTGGCCGGGCCCTCCCGATCGATCTCGACACCGTCATCGCCGGAGCGATCCTGGCCGACGTGGGGAAGCTGCTCGAGTACGAGACCGTTGCGGGTGAGGCGCGCCAGAGCGCACGAGGGAAGGCGTTGCGTCACCCGTTTACCGGTGTGGCCCTCGCACTGGAGCATGGGGTGCCGGACGCCGTGTGCCACTGCATCGCGGCGCATGCGGCCGAAGGGGATCTCGTGCAGCGCAGCACGGAGGCGTACATCGTCCACCACGCGGACTTCATGAGCTACCTGCCGTTCAAGAACCTCGCCGGTTGACCGAGGCGAACGATACGGGACACGAAAGGAAGCGACGGAATGTCGGAGACGATTACTGCCACGATGGCCCGGTGGGCCGCGAGCCTGACGTTCGAGCAACTCGGCGAGCGGGCCGTGCACGAAGCGAAGCGCTATTTGCTGGACTCGCTCGGCTGCGCGTTCGGCGGCTACCGCCAGGAGGACGCGCGCATTGCGCTCGAGGTCCTCGACGATGTGGCCGGCAACGGTCCGGCCGCCATTCTCGGCAGTGGACGTCGCGTCGATCCCGTCTCGGCGTCGCTGGCGAACGCGCTCATGGTGCGCGTGATGGACTACAACGACATCTACTGGCAGCAGGATCCTTCACATCCCTCCGATATCATCCCGGCGGCACTGGCGTGCGGTGAGCGATCGGACAAGAGCGGCCGCGATCTGGTTGTCGGTATCGTGCTCGGCCACGAATTCGAGATGCGGCTCTGCGAAGCGGCGTTTCCCGGCATCCGGGAGCGCGGCTGGCATCACGCGACTCTCACCGCATTCGTCTCTCCGATCGTGGCAGGCCGGTTGCTTGATCTGGGTTGGGAGCAGATCCAGCACGCAATCGGCATCTCGGCGTCGCGGCACGCGACGCTCGGCGCCGTCACCGCCGGCAAGCTCACCATGATGAAGAACACCGTCGACCCCATGGCGACCCAGAGCGGTGTGCTGGCCGCGCTCCTTGCCGAGCGCGGCTACACTGGGCCGGAGCACGTCATCGATGGGAAGGAAGGGCTGGTACACTGCTTCGGACCGGAATGGAAGCTCGAGGTGCTGGTGGAGGGCCTCGGCGAGAGCTGGCGGATCGAGCGATGTGGCATGAAGGCGTTTCCGACGGAGGCACTCACCCACGCGCCCATCTCCGCCGTGCTCGACATCGTGCGGCAGCACGATCTCGCTCCAGAGCATGTGCAGAAGGTCCACATCCGCTCGCTCGCGAGAGCGGCGGACATCCTGGCCGATCCCACGAAGTATGATCCGCGGACCAAGGAGACGGCGGATCACAGCCTGCCCTACGTGATCGCGGCGGCGATCGTCGATCGTCAGGTCACGCCGGCGCAGTTCGAGGCCGACCGCATCATGGATCCGACGATCCGCGCCCAACTCAACAAGGTGGAGGTCGTCGCCGATCCGGAGATCGAGGCCGTGTTCCCACGCCTGCAGCGTGTCGCCGTGACCATCGAGACCGCCGACGGCCGCTCGCTCTCCAAGGAGCTGGACTATCCGAAGGGCGATCCCCGGAACCCGCTGAGCGATCAGGAAGTCGAGGAGAAGTTCGACGCGCTGGCGGCGCCGGTCCTCTCGGAATCGGGGTGTGCACGGCTCAAGGAGGCGGTGTGGAGCTTGGAGCAGCA
>JBDHDN010000102.1:10235-18300 GCA_039591485.1 Gemmatimonadota bacterium | reverse complement strand
CCTCGTGTCGCGGCCGGCTGTCCGCGACCGTACGGGACGCGCTGCCGTTTGTTTCGTTGCTGCTTCGCATGGAGCAGGGCCTGCTATCCGGAACGGAGCAGCGACAATCTGATGAACAGGGCCCGCATCTCGGCCCGCACCATGTTGTTCCCGACCTGGACGACGAGCAGGGTGGTGACCCGCACGCCGGCGATGATGCCGAACAGACAGGCAATCTGCAGCACCGGCGCGTCGCGAGGTCGCGACACAGTCCGAGGAACGCGACGCTCAGGAGCGGCCCGAACGCGAACGCCAAGGTCCGCGTCACACCATCGGGCAACGGTGCGAAGGCGGCCAGGAAGTTGCGACCGTCGCCGACGGCTCAGGTGGTCGGTCATCATAGGTTTCACGGATACGTGTTCTCGATCTGCTCGAAGGGCGCGAGCAGCCGCTCGGCAGCGTACTGGCTGAAGCGGTAGGCCATCCCGTATTGGTCGTGTCGGATGCCGTCGCTCACGTCCAACTCCACGACGCGCCGATACCGCTCGAGGGCTTCCTCGCGACGACCAAGGAGGTCCAGCATGTGCCCCTGCCAGATCAGCGCCACCGCCTGACTCCTGGCGCCACCACTCGTTGCGACCGCCGCTTCCTCCATGCGGGAGAAGGCGACGAGCGCTTCCTCGTATCGGTCGCTATCGTAGAGCGCGAAACCGATGCGAAGCAACTCGGTACCCCCGAAACCCGCGTCGAGCCACTCGCGAGCATAGGCAGCGGCGATCTGCTGGCTTCCACTCCGTCCGGCGCCGGCTGCCCGCAGGGCGTAGCGCGGCGAACTCTGCCAGGCCGTACGCCAGGTATCGAGGTGGCGGCGGTACGCCTCCAGCTCTGCGGGTCTGACGGGGGTGATGCCACGGACGAACGCCTCGAGCTCCTCGAAGAACGCGTCCGTGTTCTCGCTGAAGATGGCGTGTCCGGCCTGCTCGATCACGACCATACGTGCCTGGGGATGGTTGCGGGACAGGATGGTCGGCTTCGCGTCCCCCCAGGTGAGATCCCACTTGCCTTCCAGCAGGAGCGAGGGGATCGGGTTGTCGTCGAAGGCACCCGACAAATCGACTTTGCGGGCGCTCCGGTTCATGACCGAGTTGAAGTTGTCGTCGTTCACCCACTCGTACAGCGCGATCTGGGCGAATTGCTCCGGGGTCGGCTTGTAGAAGTGCTGACGCTTCCAGTCCCCGTTGAGCCAATTGTGGTACAGGAGCCGCTGGAGGTACTCCTCGGAGGACCAGCCGCGTTCGGTGCGGGCCGCGCGGAGCCGGGTCCGCGCCTCTCGCATCGCCGCCACCTCCGCGTCCGAGATATAGTCCCACTGGCGCGACTCGCCCAGATCGGCCCACATGCCGGCGCTCGCACCGACAAGGACGAGTCCCGCCACGCGGTCGGGGTGGATGGTGGTGTAGTACTGTGCGAGGAACCCGCCGTAGGAGTAGCCGAGCATCACCCACTTGTCGATGCCGAGCGCCCCGCGCACGGCGTCGAGGTCCGCGACGGCCTGCTCGACGCTGTAGCCATCGGCCCCAGGCTCAAAGTCGGACAGGCCGGTGCCGCGTTGGTCGTAGTAGATCACCCGGGCGTATGCTGCGGCCCGTCCGAACCACGGGTGGAAGTAATGATGGGTGCCGCCGGGTCCGCCGTTGATCAGCACGAGAGGGATTCCCGCCCCCTCCTCCTCGACATGCAGCTCTGCGTCCCCCACAACGACGCGTCGCACCAGCAGATCGAGCCCGGCCTCGAGGCGCGGTGTGGCCGGAACGTCACGAATACCCTCCTCGATGTGCACGATCCGGTCGAGCACGGTCTCCCGCTCCTGGGCCCGCCCGTCGCTCGGCAGGACGGTCATTGTGGAGAACAGCAGCGTGATGCCTGTGCGGTGGGCCAGCGTCACGATTCGCCTCCCATGACGGTGCTGCTCCTGGAGTGGCCTCCCCGGCACGCGCGGCCGGTGCGATGACAGGGGGCGGGGTCCGACGACCCTCCATGTTGGCGCGGGCAACGCCCGAGCGCTAGTGAGGCGGCGTGATGGCCCGGAAAGCCAGCAACCGCTCAGCCGAGTCGCGACAGCTTCGGCGCGCCGGTCCACCACCGCCACCTGCGGCATTCATCTGGACGAGCATTCCGCATGTCCGGCAGCGCACCCCGAACACCGCATGACACTCGGGGCAGCCGGTGCTCCGTCGTGCCCACATGGCACGGCATGGATATCGGGGCACGCACCGCGTTCTCACCTTCCCCACCCCGTCCACGACCCGTCATGGTCACGTTCGAGGCCACTCACTACCTTGTTGGGCGAGCATCCGTCGGTTGGCTTTCACACTCGGAGGCCTGTGTTGGATCCATCACGGCGCTACAGACGACTCGTTGGGCTCGGTGCTTCAGTGTGCCTCTCCGCCCCCGCGTCGACGGCGGTGGCGCAGACCCCGGTAACGCTCGCGATCGAGGTCGAGGCCGGCCCCGTGTGGCAGAGCCGGAACGATGTCCAGATCCCGAACGACGAGACCGGGACGAGATTCTCTCTCGCGGACCTCGTGGGGGCGGGGCCACAGCCTGCGGGGCGCCTCTACCTGACCTGGAACATCAGCAGACGTCACGGCGTCCGCGCGCTGCTCGCGCCGCTCTCGTACACGGAAGCCGGCTCGCTCGAGGAGCCGGTGAACTTTGTTGGTGAGACCTACCAACCGGGCACGCCGGTCGAAGGGACCTACAAGTTCAACTCGTGGCGCCTCGGCTATCGGTACCGCCTCGTGGACCGCGAGCGGCTGCAACTGCTCGTCGGGTTGACGGCCAAGATCCGTGATGCGAAGGTGGAGCTCCGGCAGGGGGACACCTCCAGCAAGAAGACCGATGTGGGGTTCGTGCCTCTGCTGCACGCCTCCGCCGATTGGCGCTTCACAGATCGATGGCGGCTCCGGTTCGACTTCGACGGCCTGGCCGGCGGGCCGGGACGCGCGTTCGATGTCGCGCTCAAGGTCGGGTACGATCTCGGCGACCGCTGGGGCATCGCCGGTGGCTATCGCACGGTGGAAGGCGGAGCCGATGTCGAGTCGGTCTACAACTTCGCCTGGCTGCATTATGCGGTGGGTTCGGTCGCGTATCGTTTTTGAGCGCGGCGAGGCAGCGCGACGCCGGAAGTGGCCGCCGGGCGGTTACCCCGCGGTCACCCGTGGAGTCCCACCTGGCGAGCGCGAACAGCGAAGTCGCTGCCCTACTTCATCGGGACGGCGGGACCTGATCATGAGCCCCGAGCCGACGGCGGGGGGCGTTGCCGAAAGACCGGCGGACCGACCACAAACAAGAGACGCGAGATCCTTCGCACTCCTGCAGTCTCGGTACTCCCGTCCTCCAGCATGCCGTGCCAGCCCGGACGTCCGCGACTCACACTGGCCTGCCGTCCCGTCGCGAACCTCATCTGCATCGAGCGTCCCCGCCCGATCTGTGCACGTCCGATCAATGCTACGAGGCGTCATCCTCGTGCGTGCGAGCTTGGCTCCGGACACCGGCATCCGGCGTGCTCAGCGCGACGGTCACGGCTTCCTCCGGACTCAGTGCCCGACCTTGCTGGTGTACAGAGACAAATGCCGCATCTCCAAGCATGCGCCGAAGCGCATCGGCCTGTGCATCGATCTCCCGTTGCTCGCGTGGGGCCAACGTTTCCCCCGTCTCTTCCCGCAGCGCCTCGGCGGCCGCAAGCAGTCGGACCGCTCGCACCGCGTGTCCACAGGCAGCTGCCAGGAGCGAGAACGCCCGTAGAGCACTCGCGATACCGTGTCGCTCGCCAAACCTCGTGAACAGCGACAGACCTGCCGAAAGGAGAATGCGCGCCCTGCGGAGCTTACCTTCTCGACGAGCGACATTGCCGATCCCGTTGATGCACCAGGCACTGCCCACCTCAGCATCCAGCTGCCGGAACATCGCCAGACCCTCCATGAGCAGCGACGCCGACTTGCGAAGGTCGCCCTCGTGGTACGCGATGCCACCGAGGTGACAGAGCGACCATGCCGTGCCGTGCAGGTTACCCACCTGCTTGGAGAGTACGAGCCCTTCTTCCAGGAGGGCACGTGCGGTGTAGAGGTCACCCCACGCGAGGACCACATGGGCCAGGGAGCTGAGTGACCACGCGATGCCAGCCTTGTCGCCGAGATCACGGTGTATCGTGAGGCTCTCCGCATGAGCGACGCGGGCAGCCTCGTGGTCCCCCATACGGAAGGCGATCTTCCCGACGTTGATCAGCGCCCACGCCAATCCGTACTTGTCGTCGATCACACGAAACAGCGCGAGGCTCCGTTCCCGGAATGCCCGGGATGCGCCGTAGTCCCCCTCCCAGTACGCCAGCTCGCCGAGGGTGAGCAGCGACCAGGCTTCCCCTCTCCGGTCTCCCAGCTCGCGGTGCAGCCTCAGGCTCTCTTCACAGTGGGCCCGCGCTGACACGGCATTGCCGCGTCGCATGGCCACGCTCGCCTGCGCATCGAGCACGCTGGCGATGCCGTCGCGGGACTTTGCCGCCTGAAAGAGACGGTACGCGTCGTCCAGGTGCTCCTGGGCCCTGGGAAGATCCCCTTGGCGAAGCGCGAGGCGGGCCGCACCGGAGAGCGCGCGCGCCCTCGTCACCGGATCCGCACGGGCGCCGAACTCCGCGAGCGCCTGGAGGGTCAGTCGCTGCCCGACCTCCAGGTGGCCATGGATATCCCAGAACCGATTCATGGCAGCGACGAACCGCAGGGTCGCGCTCGCTTCATCGTGTCGTCGGTAGCCCTCGGCAGCCGCCTGCAGATTGGCGTGGTCGGCCTCGAGTCGCCGGAGCCACAGCAGATTGTCCGGACCCACCAGTCCGGTGTGCCCGTCCTCGGCGAGCCTGAGATAGAAGCTGCGATGTCGACGTTCGACCGCAGGGGCTTCGCCCGACTCGTGCAGGTGCGCCCGAGCGCGACGGAGGATTCGGGCCGGCATCTCGAAGCGCAACTCGCCGAGCTTCTCGATCCGGACGATCAGCGCCCGGTCCGCGAGCTCCTGCAGGAGTGGCGGCACCCCGTCGACACCGTTACCGCCACAGATCTCCTCCGCCGCGTCCACCGTCCAGGTCCCGTGGAACACGGCCAGGCGTCGCAAGAGGGTCGCGTGCTGAGCGGTCCCGAGATCACCCGCCAGATCTACTTGCCCTTCGGCGTCCTCCGCCCACTCGAGCGCTGCCCGAAGGTTGGCGTGGTCCGCTTCGAGCCGCGTCGCCCACACGGCCCGCTCAGGCCCGGTGAGGCTCGGCTGGATGCGTTCCGCCAACGCCAAGAAGAAGTCGCAGTGGCGTCGGTGCACCATCGCGCAGTCGCTCGACTCGGTGAGTTGAGGGTAGGCGCACTCCCAAATCGCCTTGGGCAGCCGATAGCGCACTTGGCCGCCGCGGCTCTCGACGGACACGAGTGATGCGTGCACCAGCTGCGTGAGCGGATCGAACACGTCGTCGATCTCGCCGTCACCACAGACGGCATTGGCGGCCTCCATCGTCCAGCCACCTGCAAACACCGCCAGGCGCCGTAGGACCGTTCGCTCTCCGTCCGAGAGCTGGCGACACACCCACTCGACCGTCGCCCGGATTGCCCGCGCAAGCTCACGCGAGGTCGGTCGTCGCTGCGTCGGCGGGTCGAGCTCCTCGGAGAGACGCCGTGCCAGTCCCTCGATGGAGAGAGAGGCGAGCCTTGCAGCCGCCAGCTCGATGGTGAGCGGAGTGCCGGAGACCATCCGACAGATCTCGCCCACGACGGGCGCCGTCGCCTCGCTCAGCGTGAAATCCACTCGCACGGAGCGCGCGCGGTCGGCGAAGAGCTTCACGGCTTCCGACTTGGTCAGCTCCTCCAGTGGCGACGGCTCAGATGCCTCGGGGAGCTCCAGGGGTAGCACGTAGTACGCCGCCTCTCCCGTTACCCCCAGCGCGGTCATCCCGGTGGCCAGTATGGAGAGCGAAGGGCACTCCGACAGGAGCCGAGCCACGAGATTCGCACAGGCTGTCGGGTCGTGTTCGCACCCGTCGAGCACGAGGAGCAGTCTCTTCGGTCGGAGCAGCTGCACGAGGTCCGCATCGGAGTCGGCGGACATCCCCAGCTCCCGCGCGACGATCCTCGGAAGCGATTGCGCATCCACTCCCCGGGCCGCTTCGACCAGCCACACGCCGTCGCTGCAGTCCCCGAGCAACTGGAGCCCGATCTCCGTCGCCAGTCTGGTCTTCCCCGAGCCCGCCGGCCCAACGAGGGTGACGAGGCGCGTTGCCGCGAGGACCGACGCAATGTGCCTGGCCTCGGCTCGGCGTCCAACGAACCGACTGTGACCAGTCGGGAGGTTGTGCTTGGGCGACTCCGCCACGGTCGTGTCGCCGGATCCGACCTCAACCGCGCACGCCTGCAGCTGCATCTCTGCGTCCAGGATATCCGCAATCCGCGTATCGGGGTTCTTGTCGAGGCAGCGAGACAGCAGGTCGCGTAGCCGCTGGGGTGTCGTGCTGGGGAGCAGGGTCCAGTCCGGCGCATCCCCGACGATGGCCAGGAGCGTTTCCGGCACCGTCCGTCTGGCAAAGGGGCTTCTCCCGACCAGGCATTCGAACAGCAGACAGCCGAACGCCCAGTTGTCGGTGCGGTTGTCGACACGCTCATTCGTGACCTGCTCGGGACTCATATACGGCGGGGTGCCCACGAGTCCGGCAGCCGAGGAATCCTCTACGAGCGTGGACGCATCGGCTTCACCCTGCGCCACCCCCGCCCGCACGGCCCTCGAGCGGAGCGCAGCGTCGAGGCTTGCGGCAATCATGGCGGGCGACGAGTCGCGGCCACGCGATGAACCCGACCGCCTCGCGATCCCGAAGTCCAGGACTTTGATCGGTCCGGTGGGCGTGATCTTCACGTTCTCGGGCTTCAGATCGCAGTGGATGATGCCGAGGTCGTGCGCCGACTTGAGTGCGACCGCCACGCCGTCGAGCAGCCTCAGGGTCTCGCTCAATGGCAAGGGTCCCTGATCGAGGCGCTCACGAAGGGTCACGCCATCGACGTACTCCAGGACCAGCACATGGACGCCGTTGGCTTCCTCGTAGCCGTAGATGCCGGCAATGTTGGGGCAGTCGATCGAGGCGAGGATCTTGGCCTCGCGCCCGAAGAGGGACAGCCTCGCGGCACGGCCTTCCGCGTCATGGGAGAGGACCTTGAGCGCCACCTGTCGGTCGAGCCGGCTGTCCCGTGCCAGGTACACCGCTCCGGAACCGCCGCGACCGATCTCCCGCTCGATGACGAATCGGGGGGCCAGTGCAGTGCGAAGAGTGCCGATCACGAGGATCGTCGTGCGAACAGGGCGCTAGGATTCCAGCACGACCACGAACACGGACGAGTCGACGTCGATGATGTCCCGCAACTCGTCGCACACGGCGATGGAGACACGATCGCCGTAGCGCGCAAGCCGTCTGAGCAAGCGCCGCAGGTGACCTCGGTGCGCGTCGTGCAGGGCCTCGATGCGCAGCGTGATAGATGCCGTGCTGTGCTCCAGCACCTGCGCGATATGCCGCCCCGCCAGCCGGAAGAACCGGCGATCCAGTTGTCCCTTCATCGAGAACGACAGGTTCGAGACCACGTCCTTCGCCTCCACCAGCGATACGTCCAGCGCTCCCCCCCGCACGTAGCGATGGAACGAGCGCTCGATGCGCCTCATGCGGTGGCGTGCCACCGTGCGAAGCCCATCGAGGCGCTCACCGAAGTGTCGCTCGACGTAGTCCCGCATCGAGAGGCCGACGATCCAGTCCTGCACCACCACAGGAATGAACTGTGGCCTGTTGAAGGGTATCGATCGCAGAAAATGAAATACCCGTGAAGCTCCACCGGGCAGCAGTCCGCGGAACAGCAGGCGACGAATGATCCGCATTCGTGTGATCCAGGAATCGGCGGGCGTGGTCGGGGGTATAGTGAGCAGCCTCACCTTGTTCCGGATACGGTCGGCGATATTCCGGTGGGTCATGAGCCGGCGGTAGAGGCCGCGATACCGTTCCATCATCTCGTCATACTTC
>JBDHDN010000102.1:0-10194 GCA_039591485.1 Gemmatimonadota bacterium | reverse complement strand
TCATACTTCATCCTCAGCGGCACCACGTTCGTACCCTGCTTCGTGTTGTCGCTATCGTTGGCCCCGGCGAGCAGCCTTCCCTCCCGCTCGAGTCGGTAGTAGAGCGGGGTCTTGGGCAGCGCAGTCAGGAGACCGACCATGGCGCCCTGAATGCCGGACGTGGTGATCAGCTGATACTGCTGCTCGAACGTGTCGACCGTATCGTGGTCGAAGCCAACGATGAACCCCCCATGGACCTCGATGCCTCTGGCATAGATGCGGCGTACCGCAGCCATGATGTCTTGGCGCGTGTTCTGGAACTTCTTGGCTTCCTTGAGACTCGCGACATTCGGAGACTCGATACCCAGGAATACCCAGGTGAAGCCAGCCTGGTGGAACAGATCGAGCAGCTCGTCGTCCTCGGCGAGGTTCAGCGATGCCTCGGTCCCGAAGTGAAACCAGTTGTCGTGCCGCCGCTGGTATTCCACGAGGAAGTGCAGGAGTTCCTTCGCGGCCCGCTTGTCGCCGATCAGGTTGTCATCGACGAAGAAGGCACTGTGCACGCCCAGCCGCCGCAGCACGTCCAACTCCCGGCCGATCTGGTTCGGTGATTTCGTGCGTGGCCTGCGTCCGAACATGACGATGATGTCACAGAACTCACAGCGGAACGGACAGCCGCGCGAGAACTGGAGCGCGACCGACCGATACGCAGGGAGCTTGAGGAGATCGAACCGAGGGATGGGTGAATCCGCCATGGCGACGGTCCCCGTTTCCCGGTACAGCCGTCGGGCCTTCCCCGCCACAACGTCCGCGCAGAACGCTCGCCACGTGTATTCCGCTTCCCCCGCGATCACGCAGTCGGCAATCGACTCATAGGATTCCGGACACAGCGAGGCATAGCTGCCGCCCGCCACGACGAAGTACCCTCTGTTGCGGTAGTACGTCAGCAACTCGCGCTGCCGCTGAAACTGCACGCCCATGCCGCAGATGCCGATGATGTCGGCGCGAGGCGCGAGCGGAACGGACTCCACGTTTTCATCGACGATGGTGACGTCCCAGTCGTCCGGGCAGAGCGCAGCAACGGTAGCGAGGCCGAGTGGCGGATTCAGGGCCCGCTTCCCCGGCAGAGCGGTCTGCACCGCCCACTTGAAGCTCCAGAAGCTCTCCGGAACCCTGGGGTTGATGAGAAGGATCCGCATGGTCGGTTCCTTAGATGGCACCTTGCGCCTCTACCTCTTCCACCCGTTCCCCGTGGGAGTGCGCGTTGCCGATGGATGGTCAGCCCCTGGGACGGGCGTGGCGGCAAGAACCGGCAGCGGACGGCGCGTGTCACGGCGATTCGCGGCGTCCGCACCAACACTCAAGGATAACGTGGCAACAGTCGAACCCCAAGCCTGCCTGCCCTTCGGAAGCCAGGCTTCGATCGGCAGCTTGAAGGCATGCTCCGGCTCGCGGGCCGACCACATCGGAACACGGAGGGAACGGCAGAGACCATGTCGCCTCTCGCTGCTCGTGACGTATCACGCCGCGCACCAACCTTGGGGACGGCTCACGCGGGGCACTGATGGCGACCGAGTCGCGTGATGACAAAGCGCGGATCAGCACGCCGCTCCCTCGCTACCCCGAGCGCGTTTGGTGGATCGAGTTGCCGAACGGCTCCGACAGCTCGTCGACGAGTCGAGCGGGAATCCGCAACCCTCCACGGGCAATCGGGTGCTCCTGGCGCAGTGACGCATCACGGAGCGTCTCGCCGCGCACCTTCTTCTGCAGGAGCAGGATGCCGTAGATGAGGCCCTCGGGACGAGGGGGGCAGCCCGGCACGTAGACATCGACCGGGACGACGAGGTCGATTCCCTGGACCATCGCGTAGGTGTCGAAGATACCGCCGGTGGATGCACACGCCCCCATCGCGATCACCCACTTGGGCTGCGGCATCTGGTCGAAGATCTGACGAATGACGGGCGCGAGCTTCACCGGCACGCGCCCGCTGCAGATCATCACATCCGCTTGTCGAGGCGAGAACCGCATCCACTCCATCCCGAACCGCGCGGTGTCATACCGCGACGCCCACGTCGCCATGAACTCGATGGCGCAGCACGCCGTGTTGAACGGCATCGGCCAGAGACTGTTGGACCGCGCCCAATTGACGAGGAAGTCCACACGCGTGGTCACCCAGCTCATCGACGTGATCGCCCTCCTGCTCACTGTCGCTCCATCGGGTCAGTCACACGACTGAGGCCCTGGTGTGCACGACCGTCACTCTCGCGCAAGAGCAACCGCTACGATCGCCGTGGGCCGACGGCAAAGGTGCGCTCCCACCTCCAATCCGTCCACACACGGGAGTTCGCTCGACTCCCCCGTCGAGCCGACACGGTCGGACGGCAGCGGCGCCACCAACCCGACCGTCGGCACCTGGCTTCGTGAGACCGATCGTCCGGGCGGTGAGCCGTGACGACGTTGGAGCACTCGGTGCGCTCCACTCGCCTCTCGTCGCACCGCCCGACGATCGGAGTCGTCTACCCGCCCGACCGCCTGAGGGCGATGTCTCCGTTCGTGGTCGCGAGCGTCAGGATCGGGCCGCCGCCGCCGATCGTGCCATGCATTTCGCCCGGCTGGAGCCGCGTGAGCGGGAAGTCGGACGTGATGCTGCCCGACAGGACGGTGGCGCGAACCCGCGCGTTCGTCGCGGCAGGGATGGTGACGGTGATATCCCCAGTCATCGTCGAGAACTCAAGGTCTCGCCCCCAGTCCGGCAGCCCGATGGAGGCGACGATCGATCCCCACAACGTCGTGGCCGTGGCGAGCCGCGTGGTGCCGATCCGGATGTCGCCGAAGGTGCTGTGCACGAACACATCGCTGGCGAGCCCCGTCGCCACCACGTCGCCGGCAACGGTGCGGCCGACGAAGGTCACGCCCGCCGGGACCTCGACCGTGAACTCCACGTCGACCAGATGGCCGCTGTCCCGCACCGACATGTTGCTCACCGCTCCCGGCTCGCAGGTGTTGGGCTGTTGCCCCGCTACGTCGGGGTACACCGCGCAGATCGTGACGCCGGCGGCGTGCGGCACGACGTCGATGGTCACCTTCGCTACGTCGGCCGACCGACCGATCTTGGTCGACGTGACGACCACCTCGCTGCCGGATGCCGCGATCACGCGGACGGCTCCCGACACTCCCTTGATCTCGATCTGCTTGCCCGCCGCGATCGATCCGTGCCACGTGGATGGCACACGGACCTGACCGGTGGTGTCCGTGGGCGGTGTCCAATCGGGCCAATCTGGTCCGGTGATGTTGACGTCGCCGCACGCCATCGACCAGGTCATCACGAGGGCAATTCCGCCCGCTTGGAGTAGCCGTCTCATCCTTGCCTCCCTGCTGGTGTTCACTCGAGGTAGTCGCTCATGAGGTCGAAGAACTGCTGTTCGTACTCGGTCAGACCGATGCCGAGTCGGTCGGCAAAGGCCGTGGTGAAGCTCACGCCCTCTCGGACGTCGAGGTACAGGTCCCGGAGATCCGCAAGCGTGGCGCCGTGGCCCTGCGCGTCGAACAGGTAGGTCACGGCGAGCTGGAACATCGGGAGGTAGTAGTCGTACACGAGCCCCAGGGCGGGGTAGTCGGTGTAGCGGTGCATCGCGATGGGGTTGAGCCGGCCGTGCTGGGCGATCAGCTCGTCGAACCTCACCTTGCCGGTGATGCTCGGCGCGGCGTTCCCGCCTGACACGAGCTCGGCGATCCCTTCGGTGAGCCAAACGTCGACCTGTTCCGGGCTGTTGCTGGCCCGGAGCAGTGACTCGATGACGTGCATGATCTCGTGCGTCACGACCGGCCCGTACATCTCGAGCGCGGTGTGCCCCCACGCTCCGCGCTGCGGGTGGTCCAGCGAGTAGATCATCAACCCGCCCCAGTACGCGCGCCCACCCCACTCCGTGGGGGTGTAGGTCTTGTAGGTGTAGATGTGGATCTTCTGCTGCCCGGACGGGAAGCGGAACATCGCATCCCCGGTGATGCCGAACCGCGCTTTCAACCGCGCCAGCGCATCTTCGGCGATGTCGGCGAGCTGCTGTCGCGCTTCGAGGCTGGCCGCGTCGCTGTAGACCACGACGTTGGCGGTTTCGAGGGGCTTTCCGTCGTGCGGCCAACGGAATCCCGACACGTACCACGACCCGCTGTCAACCATGGTCGCCGGCTCTGCGGGATCGCCGTTACACGCGGCAGTCGCGAGGAGCAGGATCGCGCCAAGCGCCGTTGCGTGGGAGTGGGGGCGACGTCCCCCCCCCGACACGTATGATGGAATGGGTGTTCGCTGCATCGTATCCTCCCGTGAGGTGTCGCGTCCGTGCTCTGGCCGGATCGCGCTGTCCGGTCTACCTTTGCGGCAGAGTAGACGAGGCTCGTCTCCGCACCGTCTCCCCTCCGTCTCCTGGGAGGGCCCCGTCCGATGCACACCATCCCGCGCGACAGATGATCGAGTTCCGAGCGCTTGGACCGGCCGAGCTGGTGGGGCCCTCGGGAGCCGACACCCGCGCGGTCCTGGCCCGACCCAAGCTGCTCGGCGTCCTCGCGTTCCTCACCGTCGGTGAAGGCCGCGGCTTCCGGCGGCGGGACTCCCTCGTGGGCGTCTTCTGGGCGGAGTTGAGCCAGGATCGAGCGCGCAGCGCCGTGCGGCAGTCGCTCTACCGCCTGCGCCTCGCGTTGGGGGAGGGGGTCATCGAGACACGGGGCGACGACGAGGTCGCCGTGCCGGAGCGCGAGCTCTGGTGTGACGTACGAGCGTTCGAGGAGGCGCTCCGGCGCGGCGAGCGGGAGAAGGCGCTCGACCTCTACCGGGGTGACCTCCTTGCGGGCTTCTACGTACCGGATGCTCCGGAGTTCGAGCGCTGGATCGACCAGCGGCGCAAACAGCTCCGGCAGCTGGCGTCGACCGCGGCCTGGGAGCTGGCGGATCAACAGGCGCGCGTCAAGCAGACGAGTGCCGCCGGCCAGTGGAGTCGGCGTGCCAGGGATCTCGCGCCTCTGGACGAACGGCTGCTCCGGCGTGTCATGAAGCTCCTGGACGGCCTCGGCGATCGTGCGGGCGCCGTGCGCGAGTACGAGACGTTCGCCAGACGGTTGGCGGAGGAGCTGGAGTTGGAGCCCTCACCGGAGACGGTAGCGCTCGTTGAAGGCGTGCGGGCGCGCCGCGACGCAGTCCGGGCGGAGACCCCACCGACAGCGCCGGCAGTCGCTCGGTCCCCGGTCGACTCGTCGACGCCATCCATGGACGCGCCCACTCCCGAGGTGAGCGCCCCCCGCGTGTTGGCCGACCAGTTTCGACTCCTGCGGGCGATCGGCGCGGGCGGGATGGCCACCGTGTATCTGGCGCGCGACCTCCGGCACGAGCGGGATGTGGCGGTGAAGATCATGCATCCCGACCTGGCCGCCCACATGGGGGCAGAACGGTTTCTGCACGAGATCAAGATCGCGGCCAACCTCACCCACCCCCACATCGTGCCGGTGTACGACTCCGGCTCCGCCGACGGACGGCTGTACTACGTGATGCCGTACATCGACGGCGAATCGTTGCGGGACCGCCTCGAGCGCGAAGGGCAACTCCCGCTCGACGACGCGCTCGCCATCGTGCGCGACGTGGGCGAGGCGTTGGCGCACGCCCACAGCCAGGGCGTCGTGCATCGGGACATCAAGCCCGAGAACATCCTCTTGGCGGGCGACCACGCGCTGGTCGCCGACTTCGGGATCGCCCGGGCCGTATCGCTCGCGCGTGAGCCTCGGCTCACCCGGGCGGGGATGGCCCTCGGGACACCGCTGTACATGAGTCCGGAGCAGACGAAAGGGAGTGACGAGGTCGACGGCCGGAGCGACGTGTACAGCCTCGCCTGTGTCCTGTACGAGATGCTCGGCGGAGAACCACCCTTCACGGGACCCACGGCCGAGGGCATTTCCCGACAGCATGTGCACAGCGCGCCGCGTCCCATCACCGAGCTCAGGGCAACCGTGCCCGACACCATCTCGGCGGCCATCGCGCAGGCGCTGGCAAAGACGCCGGCCGACCGGTTCGACACTGCGTCACGCTTTCTCGCAGCGCTGACGGGGGGCGCGGAGGGCCCTCGCACCTGGCCGTTCGGAGTGCGCCGCAGAACGGCCGTGTTCGTCGCCCTTCCGGCCTCGCTGATCGCGATCGCGGCTCTCATCATCGGATTGAGCCGAGATCCGCCCAACCCGGCACCCGCCCTCGACCGGAACCGGGTGGTGGTCCTGCCGCTCGAGAACCGAACCGACGACACGACGTTAACGGTCTTGGGAAACCTGGCGGCCGACTGGATCGCGCAGGGCCTGCAAGAGATCGACGTGATCCAGGTCGTGCCCACGGCCACGGCGATCGATCCGGGCCCCGACCTCGTCAGCGTCGCCGAAACGTCCGACGCGGGGCTGGCCCGGGCGGCGGGTCAGGCGACCCGGGCGGGAACCGTCGTTGCTGGAGCCTACTATCGCCGGGCCGACTCGCTCGAGTTCCAGACCCAGGTGATCGATGCGATCGAGGAGCGTCTCCTGCGCACGGTGACGCCGATCGCCGTCCAGGTCGATGCCCCGGAGTCGGCCCTGGACTCGCTGCGCCGCAGCGTGGTCGTGACCGTCGCGGCGGCGCTCGATCACCGGCTCTTGCCTTCGACCGCCACGAGCCGGCCGCCGTCCCTGGAAGCCTACCGCGCATACCTGGAGGGGCATCGCGCCTTCTACCATGGAGTCCCGCTGCGCATGCGAGAGACGCTGGAGCACATGTATCGGGCCGTGGCGCTCGATTCCGCGTTTGCCGATCCCCGGTTCTTCCTCGTCATGGCCCACTTCAACCTGGGCGAGCTGCGGGCCGCCGATTCGAACGTGCGACTGCTGGAGCCGTTCCGACCGCGATTCAGTCCGTATCAGCGTGCGTCTCTCGATTGGCTGGCCGCGGGACTCCGTGGGGATCGTGCGGCGGCGCTCCAGGCCGCGCGCGCGCGAGGCTCGGCGATCGATGTTGCGGTCGAAGCGCTGCGGTCGAACCGCCCGCACGAGAGCATCGCGATTCTGTCGGACGTCGATGATCTCTCGACGTTCTACTTCCAGTGGCAAACGCTCATGGAAGCGCTCCACATGGTGGGGGACTACTCGAGCGAGCTGACCCAGGCGCAACGCGGGCGCCGGGCGTACCCCGATCGCTTACGGATGCTCGCCAACGAGCTGCGTGCCCTGGCGGCGCTCGGGCGGCTCGACGAGGTGGAGCGGGGCCTCGGCGAGAGCCTCCTGCTGCCGCGAGGGGGGCCGCTGACCGCAGCCAGCGTGATGGGACATGTCGCGTTGGAGCTTCGCGCCCACGGTTTTCGTGACGCGTCACTCGGGGTGGCGGAGCGAGCCGTACAGTGGTACCGCTCCCGCCCGCCGGACGAAGCCGCGACCGCGTGGGTCGGGACCGGCCTTGCGGTGGCCCTGTATTGGGCGGAACGGTGGGACGAGGCCGAGGCGCTGTTCCGCGAGGTGGCGGCGGAGGCACCGCGCGACGTGTTGGTGCACGGGTATCTCGGTCTGCTGGCCGCGCGGCGCGGCGACCGAGAGGAAGCACTCCGGATCAGCGATCGACTCGAAGGCCTGGCCGACCCCTACGACCACGGACGCGACCGCTATGTGCAGGCCACCATCGCCGCCCAGCTCGGTGACCTCGACCGGGCCATGGTGCTGCTCCGCGACGCCTACGCGCGGGGCCGACCCTTCGGCATCTTCCTGCACAGCGACATGGACCTCGAGCCCCTGCGGGCCTTCCCCCCATTCCGTGAGTTCATCGAGCCGAAACGGTGAGAGCGCGCCATGAGGGAAGGACCGTTCGACACCCATGCGGAACAGCGCCACACGCGGCTGCTGGACAATCGGCACGTCCTCGAGTCGGAGGTGCTCCTCCTCGAGCACTTCGTGGCACTGTAGCTCGTCAGCAAGACTGCGACGGATTGAGCTCGAAGCCGATGGGCAGTTCAAGGTAGACTGTATGCGCGCGAAGAAGTGTCCCATGAGCGAGCCGAGGGACCCTGAGCGGGTCGTCCGGAAGATCGCGCGCATGATGGCCGTCAGCAGGAGATCGTGACGTCGGCTCGGCGCTGCGCGACGCGTCGTGAACGACGTGTTTCGCACCCGCCCAGCAGGGCGGATCGTAGCAGGCGCCGAGCGGCGGCTTCAGCCGCCGCATCGTCAGCCCACCCTTGCGCCGACAATCAAGAGTGGAATATTTGGGATTCGCGGTTCCCGAAGTCGCCACGCTCCGAGAGCCACCGGCCTCACAGCGGCAGCCTCTCGCGCCGGAGTGCGGGTTCCGCAACCGGCCACCGCGGTGGGGTGAGTCTTTCACGAAGAACCGGACCGAGGCAGATGCACAACGTCTATATCCGGGGCACGGGATCGTATGCCCCTGACAACGTCGTCCACAACGATTTCTTCGACACCGTCGGGTCGTCGGACGCGTGGATCTTCGAGAATCTCGGCATCCGGGAGCGCCGAATCTCCCAGGGCCAGGCAACGAGCGATCTTGCGGCGTTGGCTGGGCGCCGTGCGCTCGAGAATGCCGGTCTCACACCCCTCGACATCGATCTAATCATTGTGGCGACCGCGACGCCCGATCGCCCTTGCCCGTCGTGCGCCAGCTTCGTACAGGAGAAGTTGGAGGCATGGAACGCGGCAGCGTTCGACATTGCCGCGGTGTGTTCCGGCGCCCTGTTCTCCATCGCGACGGCCGTCCAGTACGTGCGTACCGGCATGTACGACAACGTGCTGGTCATCGGCGCGGACACGTTCTCGAACATCATCGATTGGAAGAGACGAGATGCCGTCTTCTTCGGCGACGGTGCCGGCGCGATCGTGTTGTCACAGACGCCACAGCACAAGGGATTCATCGATTTCGTGCTGCACACCGACGGTCGAGGCAAGGAACACTTCACCGTCCCCGCGGGAGGCTCGGCGCGGCCGGCGTCCGTCCAGACCCTCAGCGACGGTCAACACTTCTTCCAAATGAACGGTAAGGCCGTCTACGACACCGCTGTCGACGTGGTGCCATCGTGCATCGACGAGCTCCTGACAAAGCACACGGTCGCGATCGAGGACATCAAGTGCCTGCTGCCGCATCAGGCAAGCATTCGCGTCCTGCGCGAGGTGGCGCGCCGGATCGGCATGCCGTTTGACAGAGTCAAGACCAACATGGACCGATACGCCAACACGTCCGGCGGAACGATCCCCATCATCCTGGACGAAGTCCACCGCAACGGTGGGTTTGCCGAAGGCGACCTGGTGTTGTTCGCGGCCGTCGGTGCCGGATGGACGTGGGGCGCCGGGCTCTACCGATGGTAGGACCAATGGAATCCACACGGCGGATGCTCGAGCATCAAACCTACTTGATCACCGGCGTTGCCGATGAACACTCGTTGGCCATGTACGTCGCCAAGGAGATCGTCGCGCACGGTGGCACGGTGATCTGCACCGGGTTGGGGGTGACACCGTTTCACACCGCCCTCTCGGAGCGAGCACAGGGATATCTCACCAAGACCTTTCAGGACTGTTCGGCAGCGGTCGAGCGAGAGCTACCCGGCACCAAGGTGGAGGTGTTGGATGTCGCTCTGGACGAGAGCATCGAGGCCTTGGCGCAGACCCTGCGGGACGAGAACGTCCAGCTCAACGGGTTTCTGCATGCGATTGCGATGGACAGGACCATTCGCAACAAGGTCGTCAAATCCCTGCTCGATGTAACGACGGACGAATTCAGTGACACCATGCTCGTCTCGGCGTTCTCGCTCGTTCGGTTGACCCACTACCTCCTCAAGCACGACGTGCTGCAGCCAGGCGCGTCCATTTGCGCGTTGAGTTACATCGCCGCCGAAAAGATCACGGCACATCCGTACCGCAACATGAGCATTGCCAAGGCCGCCCTGGAGCGAATGACCATCGAGCTGGCCGACGAATTGGGGCGAAAGCTCGGCATTCGCGCCAATGCGGTTCGCTTTTCCCCGTACCTGGGGAGCAAAGCCGGCGCGGCGACTTTGACGGAGACCGATGTCGAGGCCTCGGCACGCATGAGTCCGCTCGGAAACGCCCGGCCTCAGGACCTCGCCCGTGAAATCGTTCACCTGTTCCGACCCGACAGCCGCATCACCGGAGAAATCCGGCATGTGGACGGTGGGTATAGCATCACCGGCTGACCACGGCCGG
>JBDHDN010000101.1:0-14675 GCA_039591485.1 Gemmatimonadota bacterium | reverse complement strand
CATCTCGTGTGTCGTCCTCGTCGCCGCGTGCGGCGAGCAGAACCCCGAAAACAGCGCCTCCTGTGGGTTCGCGATCCTCGGAGCCGCCAGCAAGGCCCTCGAGCAGCTCTACACGGGCACCCGCGTGCTCTCGGAGGTCCCTGACGACTTCGGCGGAACCGTACCCGCCCGCGTCCCGGGGCACGGCACCACGCCCGCGCTCGTGGGCGAGACCGATCAGGGGCCGATCGTCGCGTACGACGGTGAGGGGTTCCCCCCCGCACCCGGGTTCGGCGTCATCATGGTGAACGATTCCACCGATGCCTTCGAGGGGGTGCTGATCTACAACCTCGACCCACCCATGGGGTACCCGGTGCTCGGAGGCGTGAGCAACGGCCACTACGTCATCCCGCTCCTCGGCATGCGCGTCGCCTGGAGCGCCGTCAGCACCGAGCGCTGCCCGCTCTTCGCGAAGATCGACAGCACGGCGTCCTGAACGCGTCGCTCGCTCGCCAGCGGCCACGTCCCTGGCCTCGCCCTCCGCGGCGAGGGCGGCACGCCCAGCTCCCCCCTTCACCCCCTGTGTAGATTCGTGCACTGAACCTTTTCCCGGCCGTCGCGGTATCGATACCTGACGCCTCGGCCGCCGGAGTCGCATCCATCGTGCTCTACGTCTGTCTGGCAACGCGGAATAACGCCCAATCGATCGGGCTCCTGCTCTGGAAGTTGCGCAAGGTCTTCCAGGAGTTCCCGCGCGAGTACCACATCCTCGTGGCGGACGACGCCTCGACGGACGGATCGGGGGAGCTCCTCGAGACGTATCAGCGGGCGCTCCCGCTGACCCTCGTGCGGCATCGGGAGGCGCGTGGGCTGGCCGCGGCACTCGAGGGGCTGTTCCGCGACGCACTGACGCGCTCGGACCGTCCGAAGCGCGACTGCGTCGCAACCATCCCGGCAGACTTCTCGTACTCGCCGGGGGTCCTGCCGGATCTGGTTCGCCGCTTCGAATCGGGCGCAGACGTGATCGTCGGCGAGTCGGCGTTGGCGCGCCACGCACTCGGGATGCGCGTGGTCGCGCGATCGGCGCCCTGGCTGCTGCGCCCGGGCATCGTGCTCCCCGGGCTCCGCGACCTCCTTTCGGGCGTCGTGCTGATCCGGCTGGTGACACTCAAACGGTGCCTGCAGGAATCCGAAGCACTGTTCGTCACGGACGGGATTCCTGCCCGCGCCGAGCTGCTTGCCCGGGCCGCCTCCTCGGCACGACAGATCGCGGCGGTGCCCGTCGAGCCCAGAGAGCGCGTCAACGGCGGCACCTCGCCCGAGAGCCCACTTTCCCTCGCCTTTTCCCTGTTCCGCGCGGGCCGGACGGTGCGCATTCCGCGGCCCGAGACCGACGTGCAGCGATGATGACCCGACGATGTCTCATGACGGCGCTCGCCGCGGCGGTCTTCGCCGCGCCGGCAGCAGGTCAGACCGCCCCCGCCCCAACGCCGGCGATAGCCGCCGAGCAGTTCCCGGTCGGGGAAACCCTCGTGTACGACGCCAAGTTCGGGTTGCTCACGCTCGGCGAGGGCGTGATGCACATTGCCGGGGTCGACACGATCCGCGGTGCGCCCGCACTGCATGTCGTCTTCCGCCTGCGCGGGGGCTCCTTCTTCTACCGGCTCGACGATCGCATGGACTCGTGGATCGGCGTCGAGGACTTCGCGTCCCGCCGGTTCGTACAGGACTTCAACGAGGGCGGCTCGGAGCGCTACACCGCGTACGACATCTACCCCGACTCGGGAGTGTACGTCGAGGTCGGCGTGGATTCCGTGCTGCCGACATCGCCGGACCCGCTCGACGACATGGCGTTCTTCTATTTCGTGAGAACGGTTGAGCTCGAGGACGGCGAGCGCTACGAGTTCGAGCGCTACTTCCGCCCCGATCGGAACCCGGTGGTCCTCGAAGTCCTCGGCCGGGACACGTTGGACGTGCCCGCCGGCCGGATCCCGACCGTGCGCGTCCGGCCTGTCGTCCAGGGCCGGGGGATTCTGGAGGAAGCGAAGGACCCGCAGATGTGGCTCAGCGACGATGACCGCCGCATCGTCGTTCAGCTCAAGGTGACCTTCGCGTCGATCGCGACGATCACGCTCAGGCTGCGCGAGATCCACGACAGCTTGCCCGACGACGTGGACCTCGAGTCCGCGCCGTAGCACGGGCACCACGCCACACGCGAAGCGGGGCGATCCGGATCAGCGTCCGGGCCGCCCCGCCGGCCGTTCGGTTGGGCTACCGCCGTCAGCGTTCGGGCATCTTGATCGAATCGCGTACTCGCTGAGCGGTCCTCGGGCTGATCACCTTCAAGATCAGGTAGAAGATGAACCCCAGGAACGCCAGCCAGAGCAACGCCCAGAACAGGCTGAACGCGATACTCAGGAGCCCGAACAACAGTTTCAGGGCGACGATGCCCACCACGGCGAGCACGGCATAGCCCAGGATTGTGCGTAGCATCACTTGCCTCCCGGCGTAAGCGGGTTCAGTCTACTGTATTGTACGAACCGAGCCACGACCCGGTTTCACCCCCTCGAGGAGCCATGGGCCAACCTGACGTGATTGTCATCGGAGGTGGCGTCGTCGGCGCGGCGTGTGCGCACGCGCTCGCGCATCGCGGCGTGGCGGTCACGCTTCTCGAGCCGGGCCCCGAGGCGGGGGCGGCGACGCCGGCGGCCGCCGGCATGCTCGCCCCGTTTGCCGAGGCTCAGCCGGACGATCCGATGCTCTCCCTGGCGATCCGTGCCCGCGACCTGTACGCCGAGTTGGTTCCGGCGCTGGAGGAGGAAACCGGACACGACGTGGGCTTCCGCACGGAGGGCATTGCCCAGCTGGCCGTGACGAGTGATGACGTCGAGACCATCAAGGAGGCGGTCACGTGGCAGCGCCAGGCCGGCTTTCCGGTCGAGTGGCTGTCCGTCGAAGAGGTCCGGGAGCTCCTGCCGGGCGTCGGCCCGGACGTGCTCGGGGCCGGCCTGGCGCCCGAGGACGGCGCACTCGATCCGTCGGCCCTCAGGCTCGCGCTCCTCGAGTGTGCCCGGCGACCCCATCACGGGGCAACGCTCATCGCGGAGCCCGCCGAGCAGATCCTGTTCGAGGGGGAACGGGTCAGTGCCGTGCGGACACCGTCCCAGACCCTGTCCTCAGACGCCGTGGTCGTCGCCGCCGGGTGTTGGTCGGGCCGGATCCGTGGACTGCCACGCTCACTCCCGGTCGAGCCCGTGCGAGGCCAGATCCTCTGCCTCGCGTGGCCCGAGGGAGAGCCGCCGGCCATCGTCTACGCCGGTAAGGGCTACGTCATGGAGCGGGCTGGCGAGGCAATCGCCGGCTCCACGATGGAACGGGTCGGGTTCGACGCCAGCACGACCCCGGACGGCATCATTCGGATCCGCGAGACCGTCACCAGGATCTACCCGGCGCTTGCGACCGCCGAGCCACGCCGGACGTGGGCCGGTCTACGCCCGGTCACGCCGGATTCCCGCCCTCTCATCGGGCTCGATCCGCGCGTACCCAACCTCTGGTACGCGACCGGGCACGGACGAAACGGCATCCTGCTCGCGGCGATGACCGGACAGTTGATCGCCCAACAGTACGCGGGCGACGAGATCGAGTACGATCTGGCCCCGGTGTCCCCGTCGCGCTTCTGGACCTCGTGACACGACCGCTTCAGGCGAATTCCTGACCTCGGCCGATCTCAACCACCCGGTTGAGCCCCAACTGGTCGCTCGGGAACGGGCCGACTAAGTTCCTTGGTCCTATGGAACTCGTACAGCTCACACCGAAACCGGCTGAACCGCGGAAGCCGAACTGGCTCAAAGTGAAGGCTCCGGGCGGACGCAATTTCGTCGATGTCCGCCAGATGATGCGCGAGCTGCGGTTGAACACGGTCTGCGAGGAGGCGCACTGCCCGAACATCGGGGAGTGCTGGGAGCATCGCGCGGCGACGTTCATGATCCTGGGTGACGTGTGCACCCGGAACTGCGCGTACTGCGCCGTGGCGCATGGGACACCCCAGCCGTACGATCCCGAGGAGCCGCTGCGCCTTGCCGAAGCGGTGACGCGCATGGGGCTCAGGCACATCGTGATCACGAGCGTCGATCGCGACGATCTGCCGAATGGCGGTGCCGAGGCATTCGCGGGCTGCGTGACCGAGATCAAAGCCCGCATGCCGGACACCTCGGTCGAGCTGCTGATCCCCGACTTCAAGGGTTCCGACGCGGCGCTCGCGATCGTGGTGGAGGCAAAGCCCGATATCCTGAACCACAATCTCGAGACCATCCACCGGCTCTACCGCATCGCGCGGCCGGGCGGTCGGTACGACCGGGCGTTGCGCTTGCTCCGTCGCGTCAAGGACATGGATCCCGGCATGGTCACCAAGTCCGGCCTCATGTGCGGGCTCAGCGAGGAGTGGGACGAGCTGCTGACCGCCATGCGCGACCTCAGGTCGCAGCACGTCGACATTCTCACGCTGGGTCAGTACCTGCGGCCTTCCGACGGTCACCTGCCCGTGGCACGGTTCTACACGCCAGCGGAGTTTGCGGAGCTCAGGGAGATCGGGCTGGCCATGGGATATCGACACGTCGAGTCCGGACCGCGGGTACGGTCGTCGTATCACGCCTGGGAGCAGGTCCAACGAGCTTCCGGCGCCACCGTGTAGGCCAGGAGTAACCCTCGTGACACAACCGGCTCTCATCAGACCGCTCGACCCCGAGCGGACCGAGTTCTATCACCGCATCCTGCGGGAGATGCTGCTGGTCCGGCGGTTCGAGGAGCGCGCCGGCGAAGCGTACGCGCAGGGTCTGATCGGCGGGTTCTGCCACCTGTACATCGGGCAGGAAGCGGTCGCGGTCGGTGCGATCGCCGCCATCCGGCCCGAGGACTACGTGTTTGCGGCGTACCGCGAGCACGGGCATGCGCTGGTCAAGGGCACGACGAGCCGCGCCGTCATGGCGGAGCTGTTCGGCCGGGTGGACGGGTGCTCCGCCGGCAAGGGTGGCTCGATGCACCTGTTCGACGTGGAGCACAACTTCATGGGCGGGCACGGCATCGTCGGCGGTCACCTGCCGCTCGCGGCGGGCGCCGCGTTCGCAGCGAAGTACCGCGGCACCGATCAGGTGACGCTGTGCTTCTTCGGCGAGGCGGCGGTGAACATCGGGGCGTTCCACGAGACGCTGAACATGGCCGCCCTGTGGGAGCTGCCGGTCGTCTTCATCTGCGAGAACAACCGGTACGGGATGGGCACGGCGCTGGAGCGCGCCGCGGCGGTGTGGGACGTGTACCGCCGCGCCTGTTCCTACGACATGGCAGAGGAGACCGTAGACGGCATGGACGTGCTGGCGATGTACGAGGCCGTCGCCTCGGCCGTCGACCGCGCACGCACCGAGCACCTGCCCACGCTGATCGAGGCGCGCACGTACCGGTACATGGGTCACTCCATGGCCGATCCGATCCACGGGCACTACCGCACGAAGGAGGAGCTCGAGGAGCAGAAGGCCAAGGATCCCATCCAGCACCTGAGCGAGATGCTGCGCGAGGCCGATCTCCTCGACGACGATATGCTGCAGCAGATGCGCCAGTCCGTGGAGGAGGAGGTGGACGACGCCATGCGGTTTGCGGAGGCGAGCCCCGACCCCGAGCCGGACGCACTGTTCACCGACGTCTACCGGGACTGAGATGCCCACTATCACGTATCGCGATGCCCTGAACCATGCGCTCCGTGAGGAGATGGAGCGCGACCCCGACGTCTTCCTCATGGGAGAGGAGGTCGGCGTGTACCAGGGCGCCTACAAGGTGAGCCGCGGGATGCTCGAGTCGTTCGGCGAGCGCCGCGTGATCGACACACCCATCGCCGAGCTGGGGTTCGCCGGTCTCGGTGTCGGCGCCGCGATGGTCGGGTTGCGGCCGGTGATCGAGTTCATGACCTGGAACTTTGCCCTGCTCGCGATCGACCAGGTCGTCAACTCCGCGGCGAAGATGCTGTACATGTCGGGCGGCCAGATCGGCATCCCGATCGTGTTTCGCGGGCCGGGCGGCGCGGCACTCCAGCTCGCCGCGCAGCACTCCCAGGCCTTCGAGTCGTGGTACGCCCACATTCCGGGCCTCAAGGTGGTGGCCCCGGCCACGCCCTACGACGCGAAGGGGCTCTTGAAATCGTCCATCCGCGACGACGACCCCGTCGTCTTCCTCGAGGGCGAGATGCTCTACAACATGAAGGGCGAGGTCCCGGACGAGGAGTACGTCATCCCGCTTGGCGAGGCAGACGTGAAGCGGGAGGGGGGCGACGTCACGGTGATCTGTCACTCGAAAACGGTCTCGGTGGCCCTCAAAGCGGCCGATCGTCTCCAGGAAGAGCACGGGGTGTCGGCAGAGATCGTGGATCTTCGCAGCATCCGGCCGCTCGACGTCGAGGCGATCATGACGAGTGTGCGCAAGACGAATCGCTGTGTGATCGTCGAGGAGGGATGGCCGTTCTGTGGCATCGGCGCGCAGGTGGTCGACGAGATCCAACGGGAGGCGTTTGACCACCTGGACGCCCCTGTGCTGCGCGTGACCGGCGCGGACGTGCCGATGCCCTACAACAAGCAGCTCGAACGCGCCGCCAAGCCGAACCCCGACAAGGTGATCGCGGCGGTCAAGCAGGTCGCGTACCTCGACTGACGGGAGCGAGACCACGATGGTGACCAAGGTCCTCATGGAAGCGCTCTCCCCGACGATGGAGGAGGGCAAGGTCCTGTCCTGGCTGAAACACGAGGGGGACCAGGTCAGCGACGGCGACGTGCTCGCCGAGGTCGAGACCGACAAGGCGGTCATGGAGCTGCAGGCCCGCGGGCAGGGTGTGCTCCGCCAGATCGTCGCGGGCGAAGGGGCGACCGTCGAGGTCGGCAAGCTGGTCGCGGTGATCGCCGATCCGGACGAGGACATCTCGGGCGTGGTGGGCGGGGCGGCCGGTGCGACCGCACCGGAGGCGGCCGAGCCCGAGGAGCCGGTCGAGGCGGCCGCGAAGCCTGAGGAGCGGACGGCACCGGCGGCGCCTGCTGCGCCATCTCCGGCGGAGCCCCGTCCAACCGGCGAGGCGGGCCGCCGCATCAAGGCGTCGCCCCTCGCGCGGCGCCTTGCCGAGGAGCGCGGGCTCGACCTCGCGGCCCTCAGCGGCACGGGCCCGGGCGGCCGCATCATCAAGCGCGACGTCGAGAGCGCCGAGGTTGCCGCTCCGACCGCGGCACCGGCCCCCGAGGGCGGCTATCAGGATGTCGAGCTGACGCAGATCCGCAAGACGATCGCCAAGCGGTTGGTGCAGTCGATCGGTCCGGTTCCCCACTTCTTCCTCACCTCGGAAGTGGACATGGAACGCGCGTGGGAGGCACGCGCCCGGCTCAACGCCCTCGAGCAGGGTCCGCGGATCTCGTTCAACGACATCATACTCAAAGTCGTGGCGCAGGCACTCGTCGAGCATCCGTCGTGTAACGCGTGGTGGATGGAGGACCGGATCCGCTACTTCCGCGACGTCCACCTCGCGGTGGCCGTGGCGGTCGACGATGGTCTCATCACGCCGGTCATCCGCCACGCCGACCGGAAATCGCTGCGCGAGATCGCCACGGAGTCCCGCGAGCTCGCCGAGCGCGCGCGCGAGCGGAAGCTCACGCCGGAGGAGTACACCGGCGGCACGTTCTCCGTCTCGAACCTCGGCATGTTCGACATCGACCAGTTCACCGCGGTGATCAACCCTCCCGAGGCCGGCATCCTCGCCGTCGGGAGCATCACCGAGAAGCCCGTCGTGACGGATGGCGATCTCGAGGTCAGGCGGCGGATGCGCCTCACCATGAGCTGCGACCACCGTGTCATCGACGGCGCCACGGGCGCGCGGTTCCTCCAGAGCGTCACGCTGATGCTGGAGAATCCGCTGGCGCTCGTGTGGTGACGGCCTGAACCCATCAACACCGGAAGCGACCGTGTCCAAGACCTTTGACATCATCATCCTCGGCGGCGGGCCGGCCGGGTACGTCTGCGCGATCCGGGCCGCCCAGCTCGGCCTCACGACTGCGCTCGTTGAGCGCAGCAAGCTCGGCGGCGTCTGTGTCAACGTGGGGTGCATCCCCAGCAAGGCCCTGCTGCACAGCGCCTACGTCGCCAACCTCGTGCAGCACGACGCGAAGAAGCTCGGCGTGACCGTCGGCGACGTGTCGCTCGACTTCGCGGCTGCGGTGAAGCACTCACGCCAGGTGAGCGAGCAGAACTCGAAGGGCGTCGGCTTCCTGATGAAGAAGCACGGCGTCACCGTCATCGAGGGGACGGGTACGATCGGGAAGGGCCGGACGGTGACCGTCGACGGCACGACCTACCCGGCCGAGAAGGCGGTGGTGCTCGCCACGGGCACGCGCGTGAAGGGGCTGCCCCAGGTCGGGCTCGAGCTGGACGGGACGAAGGTGATCTCGACCGACGAGGCGTTGTTCCTCCAGGAGATCCCGTCGTCTGTCGCCATCGTCGGCGCGGGTGCGGTTGGCTGCGAGTTCGCCGACATCTTCAACGCCTTCGGCGCGAAGGTCACCCTGATCGAGATGCTGCCGCAGATCCTCCCGATCGAGGACGCCGAGGCCGCCGAGGCACTGCGGAAGGTGTACAAGAAGCGCAAGATCGACATGCTCGTCTCGGCCAAGGTCAGCAAGGGCGAGGTCGGCGACGACGGCGTGACGATCAGCGTCGAGGTCGACGGCAAGACGAAGGAGGTCAAGGCCGACATGGTGCTCATGGCGGCGGGCCGCGCGCTCAATCTGGAGGACATCGGCCTCGAGGAGGCCGGCGTCGAGCTAGACGAGCGCGGCTTCGTGAAGGTCGACGAGCAGCTGCGGACGACGGCCGAGGGCGTGTATGCGATCGGCGACATCGCGGGGCCGCCGATGCTGGCGCACAAGGGCAGCCGCGAAGGCGCGTTGGTCGCCGAGATGGTGGCCGGTCGCACGCCGCACCCGATCACGTACGACAACATCCCGAGTGTCACGTACTGCCACCCGGAGGTCGCCAGCATCGGCCTCACCGAGGAGCAGTGCAAGGCACAGGAGCTGGACTACGTGGTGGGCCGGTTCCCGTTCAGCGCGAACGGGCGCGCCCGGGCCGCGATGGAGACCGACGGCTTCGTGAAGATCATCCGCGGCAAGCGGTACGGCGAGATCCTGGGCGCACACGTGGTGGCGTCGCACGCCAGCGAGCTGATCCACGAGCTGGCCGTCGCCCGGGAGAACGAGTACACGGTCGAGGAGATCGACCTCGCGATCCACGCCCACCCCACCCTGTCCGAGGCCGTGGCGGAGGCGGCGCTCGACTCGCTCGGCCGGGCGCTACACATCTGACGCGTGGCGACCGCGGATCCCGTCGGCACCGCCATCGCAAGCATCGGCGCCGGCGCGGCGGTGGGAACGGCGTGCACGACGAGCGGCGTCCTCGCCGTGCGCCTGCTTCAGGCCGGTGACCCCGCGGCACTCCCCACCGACGTCGGCGGGATGATCCTGAGCATCGCGGTGAGCGTGGGCCTGTTCGCGGCCGTGCTCACCGGCTGGATCGCCAGCCGGGCCATCGACGACACCTGGCGGCGTGGCGTCACCGCGGCGCTCGCGGTGTTCGGCACCGTGCTGCTCTCGGTGCTTGCCACGCCGGTGGATCTCGTGGCCGGCCCCATGGGACTTGCCGTGTACCTCGTGATCCTCATCGCGCTCGCCGTCCGGTTCCTCAGGGCGGCGCGGCGCGCGGCGGCCGCATGAGCAAGGAGCTGCTGGTGGTGGGCCTCGACCGCATGCCGTACGGCAGCGCACTGGACCTGCAGCGCGCGGTCGCGCACGCCCGCATCGACGGGCGGCAGGCGCGCGACGTGCTCCTGCTGGTGGAGCACCCGCCGGTCATCACGCTGGGTCGATCGACCGAGCCGCAACATCTGCCGGTCTCCGCGGAGCAACTGGCGGCGCGCGGCGTCGAGGTCCACGACATCGAGCGCGGCGGGGACGTCACCTTTCACGGCCCGGGCCAGCTCGTGGGGTATCCGATCTACGATCTGAGCGAGCATCGCCGTGACCTGCACTGGTACCTGCGGCAGCTCGAGGCTGCGCTCATCGCCGCGCTCGCGCACTTCGGCATCGCGGGCGGGCGCAACGAGGGGTTCACCGGCGTGTGGACCGGGGGGCGCGCAGTGGGTCACCTGGCACGGCTTCGCGCTCAACGTCACGACCGACCTGTCGTACTTCGACCTCATCGTGCCCTGCGGCATCGAAGGCGTCGTGATGACCAGCGTGCAGCGGGAGCTGGGCGAGCGTACCCCGCGCGACGTGTGGGCACGGGGCATCGACACGGTGATGCTGGGATTCGCAGAGACGTTCGGTCAGGTGCCGCAGGCCGGGGGCATTGCGGACCTACCGGTGCACTTGTCCGATGGCGCGCAGCCGTAGCTGGTGCGCCCCGGCACACGGTCTCCGATTCGACTTCACTACCAGCGAGGATGCACGATGAACGGACAGCCTGATTCGCGCTTTCGCACGGTCAGCCTCGTCTTGCTCAGGATCGCGGCGGGCACGGCCTTCTTTTCGCACGGCGCGCAGAAGATTCTCGGATGGTTCGGCGGCTTCGGTCAGGACGGCGGCACGGCCGTGCTCGTATCGTGGCCCGGCGCGGCCGGCGTGATCGAGCTGGTGGCCGGGTTTCTCATCGTCATCGGTCTGTTCACGCGCCCGGCGGCGTTCCTCGCCTCGGGCGAGATGGCGGTGGCCTACTTCTGGCGCCACTGGGCCAACAGCGGTGAGATGTGGTGGTGGGGCAACCGCGGCGAGCTGGCGATGCTCTACTGTTTCGTGTGGCTCTTGTTCGCCGCGTGGGGCGCGGGCGCCTTCAGCGTGGACCATCGGCTGCACCGCCGGCGCGAACAGGCGGCGCCCCCGAGCTGAGGCGCCGCCCCGGGCACCTCACGGCACCCGGGGCACGCGGTTGCAGGGTGAGTCAGCGGCGATTCGCGGCCTCGACGAGTGGCGCGGTGGGGTCCAACGCCGCGACGGGCTCGCGCGTCACAGCACGGCCCGCACGATGTTGCTGGGCACGCTCTCGCCCGCCTTGTTCACACCGATCACCCGGTACTCGTACTCCACGCCGGCCTGCTGGCCGTTGAGCGTGACTTCGCTCTCGACCGACATACCGACGTCCATCCAGTCGCCGTCGTCCCGCGTGCGGCGCTGGATCCGGTAGGCCGCGACCTCGCCGCCCTCCATCGGCTCCTTCCAGTCGAGGAACACCCAGTCCTTCCCCTCGCGAATGACCTCGAGGGTGCGGGGCTGAGCGGGGGGTTCGGTGACCGTGACCGTGCGGGAGCGGCGACCGCCCCAACCCAGCAGCTGGAGCTTGCCGTCATCCCCGCGGGTGTGGTTTTCACCATAGCGAATGACAGCCTTGGACAGGTCTTGAATCTTGGTGAGCGAGGCGTCCTTGGCGGCCGTGCTCTGCGCCGCGGCGGCCCGTGCCCGGATCGTCGCCTCGCGGTTGTCGTCGTGCTCGGCGAGCGCCTGTTCGAGCTCCTCCGGCGCAACCGGCGGGGCCGGAAAGACGTCGGTGTGCGCGGCCAGGCCGGCCGCGAGGTCGTTGGCGAGGCGCAGGATGTCGGCCTCGCGTGACGGGTATTGCATGTGATCCCCCTTGTGAATCTCTGGTTGCGGTTGACTGCCGCGGCGCGGCAGACGTGCCGAACGCCGCGACCGTACGCATGCGTGCGTCGGGACAAGGCGGGGGCGGCCGCCCCCTGACCTGGAGCGTGCCGTGCGTGGCCAGGAACGAGGCGGACCTGACTTCAGGCGCGCCACTCGAAGCTTGGAGCACGCCGTTCGAAGCTTGAAGTGTGGCATTCCACGCTTGGAGTGAGGCACTCGAACGTCGCGGTGCGCTGGCCGGAAGTTCGGATGCCCTGGTCCAAGCTTCGATCGGCCCGTCCGAAGTCTCGCTCCGTGCTCCGGAAGCTTCGGGCGAGGCGAACCAAGCTTCGTGCGGCGCGGTCGAAGCTTGCAGCGAGGCAGTCGAAGCTTCGGGTGGGAGACGCGAAGCTTGAAGTGCGGCATTCCAAGCTTCGAGTGAGGCGCTCGAAACAGGCCTCCGGTTGGCAAAATTCATTGCCGACAGCGACTTACGGCTGCGGCTACTCATGAGTGGCCTCGCCGACCAGGAAGCCCGCTCCCGCCGCCGCGATCCGTTCTATGAGGCTCCGGTCGATGTGGACGGGCATGTCGTGGCTCCCTTCCCTGGCAGACGTGCGTCCGGTGTCTCGGCGCGTGCGGCCGGCAGGCGCCGCCCGGCGACACGGCCTCCTACTTATGTGTACGAAACCGGGTTGCACTTTTGGGGCTAAACGATTGTGAGATAATGGGTTAGGAGATGAGCGGGAACGACGGGAACGACGGGAATGACGGGAGCGCCGGGAAGGACGGGCCTCCAGTCGCTCCCGCCGCTCCGAAGGCGCCGAGCGGCGGCTTGCGGCGCCGAGACAATGTGCGGGTGGGGTGTCCGGCGGCCGCGTTCCTTTGCTCCTGGCCCGCAGACAATCGGTCCGGCATCGTCGGGCTGCATCCCCGATACTCTGGGTTGTGTGCGAGCGCTTGTTGGTACAGCTGCGCCGCGCGATCCGCGCGCGGCACTACAGTCCGCGCACGGAGCAGGCATACGTGCGGTGGGTGCAGCGGTTTGTGCGCGCGCATCCCGGGCGTCATCCTGCCCAGTTGGGCGAGGCGGACATCACGGCCTTTCTCACCGACCTGGCCGTCCGCCGGCATGTCAGCGCCTCAACACAGAATCAGGCACTCGCTGCGCTGGTTTTTCTGTATCGCGAGGTCTTGCGGCAGCGCGTCGGATGGCTCGACGGTTTGGTGCGGGCCAAGCGGCCGCGCCATCTGCCGACCGTCCTGGCCCCGTCGGACGTGCACGCGATCCTCCGGCATCTCTCGGGCGTGCCTCGGCTCGTGACCTGGCTCCTGTACGGTGGCGGGCTGCGGCTTTCCGAGGCGCTCCGGTTGCGCGTCAAGGATGCCGAGTTGGGCCGCTTGCGGATGGTGGTTCGCGATGCCAAGGGTGGCCGCGATCGGGTGACCACGCTACCCAAGCGCGTCGTCCCCGCTCTCGAGCATCATCTGGCCCAGGTGAAGGACCAGTTCCGGCGTGACCTGCGCGATCCGCACTACTCGGTTCCGCTTCCCGACGCCCTCGATCGCAAGCTGCCCTCCGCCGGCCGTAGCTGGCCGTGGCAGTGGATCTTCCCTGCCACGCGGTGCTATCGCGATCCATCGACGGGGTTCCGGCATCGCCACCACTTTCACCCGTCGGCGGTGCAGCGTGCGTTTCACGCGGCCGTGCGGGCAGCCGGCCTCTCGACGCGCGCCACCTGTCATTCCCTGCGCCATTCGTTCGCGACGCACCTGTTGGAGCACGGTGCGGACATTCGCACGGTGCAGGAGCTGCTCGGTCATCGGGACGTTCGCACGACCATGCTCTACACCCACGTGCTCAACCGCCCCGGCCTCGGCATTCGGAGCCCTGCCGATCTGCTGTGAGTTGCAGGGTCCCGGCGGCACCGCAACAGGGGGTTCGCGCTATGCCGCCTACCCCTTGCAGGATATCACTCAACAAAGGCAGGCACCGCGGGCTAGATACTTGGCAGCAAAGAAGTTGCCAAGTCAGCAACCGTACCCTCGGCTTGTTAGGCTGCGGAGAGCGTGTAGGATAAACCCATATTTCGGTCAACAGAAATAGGAGTTAGACGGCTACCGACTCCCGAGCAATTCCTCGACGGACATTCCGACATCGCGACCGTCGGGATGGCGGTACTGGCGGTGAGATCCTCGTTGGCGAACGAGGGTGAAGCCGTGACGTTCCAACATGCGCTCGACGTCCCGCGGCTTCAGAACCGGGATCGAGCCCACGAGCTACGCGACCTCGACGGTGTGGGTGCCAACATACTCCGCTGCGAGGCGGGGCTCGCCGTCCTCCAGCAACATGGCCACTACCTCTCGCAGATTGTCGAGCAATTCGTCGACCGAAGCGGCCTGAGAATGCGCGCCGGGCCAGCCAGGGATGTGCCCCACCAGCAAGCCGGTGTCAGCGTCACGTTCGACGATCGCAGTGAACGTGCGCATATTCGATCTGGGCCTTCTCAGGACTCTGCAACGATACGGCCTTGAGTAGCCGTCTAACAAGCGCATGGACCAGCCGAGCGCGTACGCTTTCGAAGAGAGTGAAACGACTGAGCGCCTGGCGTTGATACGCGTATGTTCACCGAGACGCGTGCCTAGCGAGCTGGTCGCTCGCAGGTCATACGCTGACCGTTAGCCGGCACGGGCTTCAGATCGGGCGCTGCCGCACGTGTACGCCGTCGACGATACTGATGTGGCCTTGCCACCTGACGTCGCTCCGGGCGAGCAACGCGAGCAGGAGATCCGTGACTTCCGCTGCTGTCTTCGGGATGAACCGCAGCAGGAGCACACCGGGCTCGGGACGCTGCTTGCCTCGCACGGCAAGCTCGCCGAAGTCCCGATCGAAGGTGATGAGCAAGCGGTCGTCGCGGATTGCGCGCGCAATAAGCATGGTATCCGCCGCGTCAGGGGCGGCCTCGGCGGCCGAATACACATCGTGCCCTACGGAGCGCAGGGCACGGACAG
>JBDHDN010000100.1:0-10250 GCA_039591485.1 Gemmatimonadota bacterium | reverse complement strand
CGTGGCGGTCATCTTCGCCGCAGTGGTGGTGATCTCGTTTGCGGCGACGACCATGGACACGGGCGTACGGCTCCAGCGCTACATCATCTCCGAGCTCGGGGTGCAATACCGTATCGGGATTGCCCAGAACCGGTGGATCGCGACTCTCGTGGCCGTCACCAGCTGCGCCGTCCTCGCCCTCGGCATCGACCGTGGAGCCGGTGGCATGCGTCTGTGGCCGCTGTTCGGAACGACCAACCAGCTCACTGGCGCTCTCACCCTGCTCGTCCTCACACTCTTCCTGGTGCAACTCCGACGACCGGTGTGGGTGACGGTCATCCCGATGGCGTTCCTGCTGTTCATGACCACCTGGGCGATGGTAGTGAACCTGCTGCGGTACGTCCACGAATCCCAGGTACTCCTCCTCATCGTCGGGGGCGTCATCTTCGTGCTCGAGCTCTGGCTCATCCTCGAGGCCGTGCGCGCGGTCGGTGACGCTCTGCAGCGACGAGACCTGCCGGCATGAGGGGGTATTGCTGCGCCGGTTCCCGCCGGATACGTTCGATGGTCCGCCGACCAGGGGTGCGCGATCCCATTCGAACCCTCTGAGCCGCTCGAATTCGGTGCCCGCCAGAGCCCTCGGCCGGGCTCCAGTGTCGTGGAGCAGGCACAGCCGCAACGCGTGGAGCGACGCGACATGCGCGGGCAGACAGCCCTGATCACGGGGGGGGCCACCGGGCTTGGCCGTGCCATCGGACTCGACTTCGCGCGCCGTGGTGTGAACGTCGCCTTCAACTACGTCGAGATGGCCGACCGGGACATCTCGGCCCAAGCGCTACTGACGGAAACCGCCCTCCGAGGGTGTGGGGTGAACGTCTACAGTGCGTACTGTGACGTGCGTGACCGCCGCGCACTCGAGCGGTTCGTGGCCGAGGCGCGAGCGGAGTTGGGTGGTCTGCACTACCTCGTGAACAATGCGGGAATTCACCGGGACGCCGCCCTCTGGCGCATGCCCGACGATGCGTGGGGTGAGGTGGTGCAGACGAACCTCACGGGCAGCTTCAACTCGATCCGCGCGGTGGCTCCCCATTTTCGCGAGCAGCGGTACGGCAAGATCGTCAGTATCGCGTCTCACCAGGCATCATATCCGGGATTCGGTCTGTCGAACTACGCGGCCTCGAAGGCCGGGGTGGTCGGGCTCACCAAAGCGGCGGCCGTGGAGCTCGGCGCCTACAACGTCAACGTCAATGCCGTCGCGCCCGGATTCGTGCGTACCGAGCTCATTGGCATGCTGCCACCTGAAGTGCTGCAAGATGCGGAACACGAGTCCGTGCTCGGACGCATCGCCGAGCCGGAAGACATCGCCCACGTCGTGGTGTTCCTCTGCTCGGACGATGCTCGGCACATCACGGGACAGGTTATCTTTGTGGACGGCGGCTACACGCTGCGATAGCGCGGGCCGCTGACTACGAACCCATCCGCCCCACGTCCGAGGTGAATGCGTGTGAGTGAGCGTTTCGTTGAGCTCACGATGGCCGGTGACGTCGCGACCCTCCAGCTCGACCGTCCCCCGCTCAACGTGATGAACATCGCGATGATGGAGCAGACGAACGATGCGCTCCTCGAGTTGCGGAACCGGCCAGAGTTGAAGGTCTTGCTCGTCCGGGGCCGGAACGGCGCGTTCTGCGGCGGAGTAGATGTCGCCGACCACACGAGAGACAAGGTCGCGAGGATGATCCAGGTGTTCCACCGGATCTTCGAGTCGATCCGCCTGCTGGACGTGATCGCCGTCGCCGCCGTCGACGGTGTCGCACTCGGTGGAGGCTTCGAGCTGGCGATTGGCTGCAACCTGGTGGTCGCGTCCGAATCGGCCCGATTCGGACTGCCCGAGGTGAAGCTCGGAGTGTTTCCGCCGCTCGCCTGCGTGGTGCTACCGCGGGCGGCCCCTCGCCGAAAGGCGATGGAGTGGATCTTAACGGGCTCGGAGATTCCCGCTCGTGAGCTCGAAGCGTACGGGCTGGTCAACCGTATTTACCCGGACGACCGGTTCGATCGGGAGCTGGAGACCTTCGTCGGCTCGCTGACGTCGAGGTCCGGGCCGGTGCTCAAGCTGGCCAAACGGGCGCAGACCGAGTCCTACTACGCAGCCTATGAGGAAGCACTGTACAAGGCCGAAAACCTGTACCTGCGCGAGTTGATGAACCTCGCCGATGCCCAGGAGGGCGTGCAGGCCTTCCTCGAGAACCGGGAGCCCGTATGGCGCAACGCATGAGCCGAGTCGCTTCCATGGCACTGGCACTAGCCATCCTCGGGTGCGGCGGGTCGCAGCCCGATGAGCCGGTGGAGCCGGTGTCCATGCCCCTGCCCACTGCGGTCGTCGCCGGTCGGAAGATCGCGCTCTATCCGGTCACCCTGGTGGCCACCGAGTCATCGCTCGGTTGGAATGACGTGATCGGCAGTCGGGTGGAGGCCCGCCAACGTGCGGACAGCGTCATCGAAGCGTATCTGTTGGAACGCGTTCCAGAGGCCGAGTGGGTGTTGCCGGACGCGCTCCGCGGAGCCGCCGCTCGGGCGCCCGGCATGCTGTCGGATCCCGACAAGATGGGAACGGCGCTGCTGCGCGCGGAGGGGATCGAGAAGATTCCCGATCCGCTGCGGAGTCAATTGCGCAACCTCACCGCGATCGTGGCGGACCGCTACGCCCTGATCCCCGCCGCATTGACGTTCACGGCGTCCGAGGGTGGAGGAGGGGAGGCGCAACTCACGCTCGTGCTCGTCGACGTGCGTTTCGGCATCCTCGCCTGGCGCAGCGTCGCGGCCGGCGAAGCTGACAGTCCGTGGGATGCCGTATGGGAGGCGCTCACGACCCTGGTCCCCGATCTGCCATGACCCCTCGCGTGACCCTCATCCCGGGCGATGGAATCGGACCCGAGATCACGGCAGCCACGAAGCGCGTCCTCGAAGCGTCCGGAGTGGTGCTCGAGTGGGACGAGCAGCTCGGCGGGGTCGCGGCACTCGAGCGCACGGGGACACCCCTGCCGGACGAGACCCTCGCCAGCATCCGTGCCACAGGCGTCGCGCTCAAGGGCCCGCTGACCACACCCGTCGGAAGTGGGTTCCGCTCCGTGAACGTCGCGCTGCGCCGCGAGTTCGACCTGTACGCGAACGTCAGACCAGCAAGGACGCTCGTCCCCGGCTTCTGTTATGAAGACATCGATATCGTTCTCGTCAGGGAGAACACCGAGGGGCTATACGTCGGCTTCGAGACCTTCATCCCGGTCCAAGGGGATCCGCGGGCGGTCGCTCAGGCCACGGCGATCGTCACCCGTCACGGCTGTGAGCGGATCGCCCGGTTCGCGTTCGACTACGCCGTGCGGCAGGATCGGCGCAAGGTGACGATTTGCCACAAGGCCAACATTCTCAAGACCGTCAGTGGCCTCTTTCTGGATACGGCACGCGCAGTTGCCGAGGAGTACCGGGGACGGATCGAGGTGGAAGACGTGATCATCGATGCGGCAGCCATGAAGCTCGTGCTGCATCCGAATCAGTTCGACGTCATCGTCACCACCAACATGTTTGGTGATATCCTCAGCGACCAGATCGCCGGTCTGGTGGGGGGGCTCGGCATGGCACCCGGCGCGAACGTGGGAGAAGGCGTCGCGCTGTTCGAGGCCGTGCACGGCTCCGCACCGGATATCGCAGGCCGGGGCGTGGCCAATCCGACGGCGCTGATACTGGCGGGGTGCCAGCTCCTCGACCATCTCGGCGAGGCGGACGCAGCCGGCCGGGTACGGGATGCGCTGACCTCGACGCTCCGCGACGACGGGATTCGCACGCCGGATCTCAATGGCGATGCTACCACGATGGAATTCGCCGACGCCGTGGTCCGGCGTGTTGGTTGAGCGCGAGTGCCCGCGCTGTCATCGCCCCGCGGAGTTGCCCCTGGGGGAGCTCTGCCAGGTGTGCCGACGGGAGATCGAGCGGCGGGCTGTTCGTATCGCCCGGCTGATCGCGATGGTCTCGACGGCCACGCTGGGCGTGTACGTCATGCTGCGGGTTCCGCCCGATCCGGTCGCTCGCGCGGTGAGTGGTGGAGCAGTGGCCGCGTGGTACCTCCTCACGTATCTCATCGTGCGGCGGGTGCTGCGCGAGTTCCGGCGGTGATCGGGGGCAGCGCATGACCTTCCGCATCGTCCACCTCTCCGACACCCACTTCGGCGAGACCGCAGACCTGCGCCAGATCCGGGCGATTGAGGAGTTGGTGCCCGATCTCGGAGCCCGCGCGATCGTCATCTCCGGCGACGTGTCGCTTCGCAGTCGGCATGGGGAGTTCCAGGCGGCCCTGGCCTTGGTGCGCGAGCTGGAACGGTCGGCGCCCGTGATGGTCATCCCCGGGAATCACGACGTGCAGTGGTGGTGGCGTCCACTCCTCCCGTTCGGCCGGAGTGCCCTGTACCGGAAGTTCGCACGCTATTTCGGTCCGGTCCTCACACCGACGCTGGAGTTCCCGGAAGCGGTGGTGACCTCCGTGCTGACATCACACGGCGTCGCGTGGGGATCGCTGACACCGCGGATTCGGGATGTCGCGGTGAAGGGACACCTGCCGAAGCAACAGATCGTGCGTGCCGCAGCTATGTTCGCCGCGGCGGAGCCGGCGCGGGTCCGTGTCCTGGTCCTGCACCACAATGTGCTGCCCGGGGAGCTGTCGCGCCGGATGGGACTAGCCCGCTGGCGGCAAGCGCAGCGCCGCATCATCGAGTCCGGTGCGGATGTGATTCTGTGTGGACACGATCACCAGGAGCAGGCCGAGCTCCTGGACGGCCGGGTCATCGTGTCGTGTGCCGGAACGGTCTCGACACGCTCGCGAGGTGGACGGCCCCCGGTCTTCAATCGTGTGACCATCGAAGAGGACGCGATCCACATCGAGTTCTATCGGTGGGATGCCGACCGGGGTCTCTTCAAGCGCTCCGACACGCACGCCTTCCCGCGCCCACGCCACACGCGTGACGCACCCGTTGCGGCGGCGGTCGGTTGACGAGCGGGGCTGGGAGGCGGATCGAGCCCTGCTGACCTCCCGGCTCCGGATCCTCGGCCTGCCCCGCGAGGTCCAGATCCGTCTTCACGCCAACCGGGCCGTGATGGTGAGCCTCACACCGCGCGGCACGCTGCGGATTCATCGGGGGTATGCCTACGCGTCCGACCGCACGCTCGCGGCCGTCGTTAGATTCCTCCGGCCGGGCGCCGGTCCCGAGGCCCGTGCAGACGCTCGGTGCATCGTGCTGGCACACGACGTCGAGCGGTACGTGAGCAGCCGACGGCCGCGACCACGCCGAGTGTCATCGGGCGATCGGCGGCTCGTCGCGGCTCTCGAGCGATGGCGCGCCGAGCTGAATCGACAGCACTTCGAAAGTGCGCTGCCGGCCATTCCGATCCGGCTCTCGTCGCGCATGACCACTCGGCTTGGCGAGTTGTCCGTCGACACCGCGACCGGACGGGCAGAGCAGATCGCGATCAGTCGGCAGCACGTGCAGGACGACCCGCCGGAGGAGGTACGGGACACCCTCCTGCACGAGATGGTACACCAGTGGCAGGCGGAGCAAGGCCATCGTCCGGACCACGGCCGGCTCTTTCGGGAGAAGGCCCACGCGCTCGGTATCGTGCCGGCGGCTCGGAAGGTGGTCGGCGGCATACGAACGGACTGACTTGGGAGGAGCGGTTACATGGCATTCAAGGGTATGGACTTCTACGACATCGATTCGCTCTTCAGCGAGGAGGAACGCGCCGTCAGAGAGACAGTGCGCCGCTGGGTCGACGAGTCGGTCATGCCCATCATAGCCGACCACTACCTCGAAGGGCGGTTTCCGACTCAGCTGATTCCCGAGCTGGCCGAGCTGGGCATGCTTGGCGCGAACCTGCCCACGAAATACGGCTGCGCCGAGCTGAGCAACGTGGCGTACGGGCTCATCATGCAAGAGCTCGAGCGTGGAGACAGCGGACTGCGCTCGTTCGCCTCGGTGCAAGGTGCACTCGTGATGTACCCGATCTACGCGTTCGGGAGCGAGGAGCAGCGACAGACGTGGCTGCCGAAGCTCGCCAGTGGTGAGGCCATCGGGTGCTTCGGGCTGACGGAGCCCGACTTCGGCTCGAATCCCGGGGGACTGATCACGACAGCACGGGATGACGGCGATAGTTGGGTGTTGAACGGCACGAAGATGTGGATTACGAACGGCTCGATGGCCGACCTCGCCATCGTGTGGGCGAAGACGGGGGCGCTTGACGACGCAAGATCGATCCGCGGCTTCATCGTTCCGACCGACAGCGAAGGATTCACGGCGCGGGATCAGAAGGGCAAGCTCTCGCTCCGAGCAAGCGATACCAGCGAGCTGGTGATGGAGAACGTGCGCATTCCCAAAGACCACCTCCTGCCAGAGACGGCCGGCCTCAAGAATGCGCTCATGTGTCTGACGCAGGCGCGTTACGGGATCGCATGGGGCGCGGTGGGCGCGGCGATGGCGTGTATGGAGGAGGCCGTCTCGTATGCCGGCAGCCGCGTCATGTTCGATCGGCCGATCGCGGGCTTCCAGATCCAGCAGGCCAGGCTCGCCGAGATGCTGACCGAAATCACGAAGGCACAGCTGCTCTGCGTGCAACTCGGACGGCTCAAGGATGACGATCGCGCCACGGCGGCACAGGTGTCACTCGCGAAGCGCAACAACGTCCACATCGCCTGTGAGTGCGCGCGGGAAACCCGCCGGTTGCTCGGAGGGAGTGGGATCCTCGCCGAGTATCAGGCGATGCGCCACATGGCAAACCTGGAGAGCGTGTACACCTACGAGGGGACCCACGACATCCACACCCTCATCCTTGGTGAGGCCGTGACGGGCGTCTCGACGTTCCAGGGATGACGGTGCCGCACCGGTAGCGCAGGTGAAGATGGTGATGGAGCCGAAGCCCGCGGATCCGTACCGGCGTCCGCGGGCTTCCTCGTTTCGGCTCGGAACGATATGCTCAGACGGTCGGACGAGTGCGAGCGAAAGAGATCATGAGAGGAGGTGCGCACATGCTATCCAGCATCGTCTGGTTCCTGGTCATTGGCATCGCCGCCGGGTGGATTGCCGGCAAGATCATGAAGGGACGGGGCTTCGGATTGGTCGGCAACCTGGTCATCGGTGTCATCGGTGCGCTGGTGGGCGGTTTCCTGTTCGATGTCGTCGGGCTCGAGGCCTATGGACTTCTCGCGTCGCTCGTGATGGCGACGACCGGTGCCGTCGTGCTGCTGTTCCTGCTCGGATTCGTGAAGAAATGACGGTCGGACCGAGGCGGTGGCTCGCGCTTGCGGCGTGTGCACTGTCCTGTGCACGGGGCGGGGAGGGGTACAATGTGAGCGAGCCGGTCATGGGCGACAGTGGCGTCGCGGTGACTGTGGTGGCCAACGGCCTCGACAGCCCGCTGTTCGTCACCGCGCCGCCTGACGATCCCCGGCTGTTCATCCTCGAGCGTCCCGGCCGCATCCGTATCGTGCGGGACGGTGCTCTCCTGGACACCCCGTTTCTCGACATCACGGACAGCGTCGCGACGGGGGGAGAACGTGGTTTGCTCGGTCTGGCGTTTCATCCCGCGTATCCGGAGAATGGTACGCTCTATCTCAATTACTCCGACGGTGATGGTGACACTCGGATAACACGATATACCGTGCGCGCGGACGATCCTGATCGAGCGGACCCTGCATCGGCGGTGCTGCTCCTCGAGATCGACCAGCCGTACGGCAACCACAACGGTGGGATGATCGCGTTCGGCCCCGATGGAATGCTCTACATCGGCATGGGTGACGGGGGAAGCGCGAACGATCCGCACGGTCACGGGCAGAATCCCATGACGGTACTGGGCGCGATGCTGCGGATCGACGTGGATGGTGATGGTGGAAGTCCCTTCGCCGTTCCGTCGGACAACCCCTTCGCCGACGGGACCGACGGGCGCGCGGAGATCTGGGCGGTCGGTCTGCGCAACCCGTGGCGCTTCTCGTTCGATCGCGGCGGTGACCGCCTCGTCATAGGCGACGTCGGCCAAGGCGCATGGGAAGAGATCAACGTCGCTGGGGTCGCCGAGGCAGGGCTGAACTACGGGTGGAAGGTGATGGAGGGACGTCACTGCTTCCGGAAGGACGACTGCGCACAGACCGGGCTCAAGCTTCCCGTCGTGGAGTACGGTCACGATCAAGGGTGCTCGATCATCGGCGGATACGTGTATCGCGGCGCAGCACTGCCGGCACTCGTGGGCCACTACTTCTATTCCGACTGGTGCCGCGGGTGGCTACGCAGCTTCCGGCTAGACGAGGCGGGTCTGGTCACCGAGCATACGGAATGGCCCGTCGGGGATTTGGGGAACGTGCTGTCGTTCGGTGAGGATGCCGATGGCGAACTGTACATCGCCTCGCAGAACGGCTCGGTCTTCCAAGTGGTGCGGGCACCGTAGCGGCGCGGACGGAGCGGACGTACTGACGGAGACGGGGCCACCTCCGCTGCTGCGCGATCCGAACCTTCGGGTCGTGTTCAGCGTAACCCTCATGGCGATGCTAGGGGTGGCGAGCATCACGCCTGCGTTCCCACGGATCGCCACCGCGCTGGACGTCAGGCCTGAGTCGGTCGGACTGCTCGTGTCGGCGTTCACCCTCCCAGGTGCCGTCTTCACGCCAGTCCTCGGGGTGCTGGCCGACCGCTTCGGCCGCAAGGCCGTCCTCATCCCCTCGCTCCTGCTGTTCGGGCTCGCTGGGGCGTCGTGCGCGTTCGCCCGCGACTTCCATCTGCTGGTCGGCCTGCGGTTGTTGCAGGGCGTTGGTGGCGCCTCGCTCGGGGCCATCAACGTCACGCTGATCGGAGACCTGTACACGGGAAACCGCCGCACCACGGCCATGGGATACAACTCCGCCGTGCTGAGCATCGGTACCGCGGTGTACCCCGCCGTCGGTGGAGCCCTCGCGACCGTGGCGTGGTATTGGCCATTCGCTCTCCCGATCGCGGCGGTGCCGGTCGCATTCTTCGTGCTGTTCGTGCTCGACAGCCCAGCGGTTCCCGCAGCGGACAACCTGCAGAGCTACCTGCGCAGCACGGCCACCGTCATCGCTCGCGGCGATGTGCTCGTGATGTTCCTGGCGGGCTTGCTCACCTTCGTGCTCATCTACGGTGCGTATCTCACGTTCCTTCCGTTCGTGCTGGAGCAAGCATTCGGGGCGACCCCACTCGGCATCGGGGCGGTCTTCGCCGTTGCATCGGTTTCGACTGCGTTTGCGTCCTTCGGTCTCGGGCGGACTGCAGCCGCCGTGGGAGAACGGCGCCTCGTCGTTTCGGGCTTCGCACTCTACGCGACGGCCATGCTGGCGATGCCCCACGCGGCTACCCTCTGGCAACAGGCGATCATCGTCATGGTGTTCGGAGTGGCGAACGGGCTGTCGATACCCAGCATCCTCACGTTGCTGAGCGCTGCGGCGCCCGACAGGTACCGAGCGGCGGTCATGTCGGTGAACGGTATGCTCCTGCGTCTGGGCCAGACGCTCGGCCCCCTGCTGGCAGGCGCAGCCTATGCAACCTTCGGTCTCGAGGCGCCGTTCCACTTCTCAGCGGCATTGGCTGCGGCGATGCTGCTGCCGCTCATATGGACGGTGTACCGTCACGGAGGTGGCCTACCGTAGTTGCGCATGCCGACACCGCACCGAGTGGCCCGCTCATTTGCCGACGTCCCTGGGCCGGTGCGAGATTCCAGCATGGATCGACCGAAGGCGGAGCGCCGCATACGGGAACTTCGTGCCGAGATCCGGCATCACGACTATCTGTACTACGTCAAGGATGCGCCGGAGATCTCCGACGAGACGTACGACAGGCTCTTTCGAGAGTTGAAGAGCCTCGAGGAACGTTTTCCCGATCTTCGGACCGACGACTCTCCTACGCAACGTGTCGCCGGATTCGTACTCGACCGGTTCCCCGCCGTGACCCATGCGGCGCCGATGCTGAGCCTGGATTCCAGCCAGGAGGAGGCAGCGCTGCGCCGGTTCGACGCGCGGCTGCGCAAGGCGGTGGACGGAGCCGTGTCCTACGTGCTCGAGCCGAAGCTGGACGGGGCATCGGTAGAACTGGTGTACGAGTCAGGCATCCTGGTGCGAGCGTCCACGCGCGGTGATGGCCACGTGGGCGAGGGTATAACCGAGAACATCCGAACGATCCGCGCGGCACCGCTCAGGCTACGGGAGGACCGACGCTCGGCCCCGGGATTCCTCGCAG
>JBDHDN010000099.1:0-10315 GCA_039591485.1 Gemmatimonadota bacterium | reverse complement strand
GATACGCAGGCCTACCGTCACTGTCCGCGTCGGCGGCGTGCCGGTCGGCTCGGAGCATCCCGTGGTGGTGCAGTCGATGACCAACACGGACACCGCCGACGTGGATCGCACGGTCGCGCAAGTTGCGGCACTGGCCGATGCCGGCAGCGAGCTCGTACGCATCACGGTCAACAATGACGACGCGGCGAAGGCCGTGCCCGGGATTCTCTGCCGTCTGGTCGACCGCGGGTCGCCGGTACCGATCATCGGCGATTTCCACTACAACGGACATCAGTTGCTCACCCGGTACCCGGATCTGGCCGGCGCGCTCGCCAAGTATCGGATCAACCCGGGCAACGTCGGAGCGCGCCGGCGGGACGAGAACTTCCGCACCATCATCAAAGTCGCGATCGACAATGACAAGCCGGTGCGCATCGGCGTCAACTGGGGGTCGCTCGACAAGAACCTCCTCACCGAGTTGATGGATACGAACGCCCGCCGCGCCGAGCCAGAACCTGCTGACGAAGTGATGTTCGCGGCGATGGTCGAGAGTGCCATGCGCTCCGCGGCGCTTGCCGAAGAGACCGGCCTCCCGCACGACCGGATCATCCTTTCCGTCAAGATGTCGCAGGTGCAGGATCTCGTACGAGTGTACCGCCGACTCGCTCCGCTGTCCGACTACCCTCTCCATCTGGGGCTGACGGAAGCCGGGATGGGGAGCAAGGGCATCGTGGCGAGTAGCGCGGGCCTCGCGATCTTGCTCCAGGAGGGTATCGGTGACACCATTCGCGTTTCCCTCCCCCCAGCGCCGGGAGGGGATCGGACCGAAGAGGTCACCGTTGCGCAGCAGATCCTCCAGACGATGGGACTGCGGAGCTTCCTGCCACAGGTGACGGCATGCCCGGGCTGCGGCCGAACGACGTCAACGTTCTTCCAGGAGATGGCCGAGCGAATCCAGACCTACTTGCGCGACCAGATGCCGCTGTGGCGCGAACGGCACCCGGGCGTGGAGACCATGCGGGTTGCGGTGATGGGCTGCGTGGTAAATGGTCCCGGTGAATCCAAGCATGCGAACATCGGCATCTCGCTCCCCGGGACATTCGAGGAGCCCAAAGCCCCCGTGTACGTCGACGGTGCGCTCTCGGTCACGCTCAAAGGTGACCGGATTGTCGAGGAGTTCATCGGCATCCTGAACGAATACGTCGCTCGCACGTACCCCGGCGAGACGCCGGTCTCGGTGTAGTCTCGAGGTGATGCTTCTCCCGTCTTCGGCGGAGGCGACGGGCGGATCACCGCAACCATCGGCGGACCGATCGTGGGGCCGGTCCGGTTCTTCGTCGCTGCCGAGGCACAGGCACGGATCGACGACGATCCGGTGCATGCGCCGGCACCCTCCGACTCGCTCGACCCCCGCGCTTCCGAGCCGTGGTTGTTGCCCCACAACTCGGGCGAGCACCACGACGTGCTGGGCAAGGTGACAGTCCCTCTGGGGACGCAGCAGGTCGTGCGCTTCACCGGCATTGTGTCCGATGCCCAGCGACTGCTCTTCGATCCGGTACTCAAGTACCACCCGACGTGGGCTCCGGGGAGCGATTGACGGGTAGGCTGGCCATGCTGCATCTCAGGCACGCCAGTCCCCCGGAGGCGGGGACGACTCTGGTGGCCGATCTGCGAGCCGGGTGTTTCCACAAGGAGGCGCTCCGCGCACCGGTGCTCGACGCGCCGGATCACAAGTTCGGCGGGTTCACACTTGCGCGATGGTCCTTCGCCGGCGAGGAGATCGCGGTGCGCCGCGATACCGGCGAGCCGGGGCCAACCGATCCGGTGCTGCAAGGCATGGCGGAGGCGGCGTACCTCGCCAACCCCCAAGCCATCCCGTACGAGTCTCCTCGCTACCGTCCCTGGGCCGACCTGGACAGCAACGGGCTGGTGTCGGGGCCGGAGAAGTTGCTTCCCCTGTACCAGCGTGCTGCCCGCGACTTCTCCCAGCCATTGTTCTACTACAGGGCGCCTCGGCTCGTCCGCCTTGGGATCGAGATCGCGTTCTGACCGCTCGCTTGTAGCGGTCCACATGCAGGGCACATCTTCCACAGGCGAAGGCACACGGCCATGTTGGCAACTTGTGGATATGGGGAGATGCAGCGGTGGTTGTGTCGATGAGCGCTGATGCACGGCAGGCTCGGGAGCTGCTTGCCGAAGCTGGGTCGATCCTCGTGCTCACGGGCGCCGGAATGTCGCAGGAATCGGGGGTGCCCACGTTTCGCGATGCACAGACCGGCCTATGGGCACGCTACGATCCTATGGAGTTGGCAACGGAGGACGCCTTTCGCCGCCACCCGGAGCGGGTGTTCGGCTGGTACCTGTGGCGCTACCGGCTGGTCAGCCAAGCGGAGCCCAACGCGGGGCACACGGCGCTCGCCCGGCTTCAGGACGGGCGCGCCCGTGGGGGACCTACTGCTTTCACCCTGGTCACGCAGAACGTGGATGGTCTCCATCAGCGGGCCGGGAGCAGAGCCGTGATCGAGCTGCACGGTTCGCTGAGTAGATTCCGCTGTCTCGAGCGCGGTCATCCGTTCGACCCGTCGCGTCTCGCGGATCTCGCGACACCGGAGCACGGCGAGGTCGAGCCGCCTCCGTGCGACGTGTGCGGCAGTCCCGTCCGCCCCGACGTGGTGTGGTTCGGTGAGGTGCTGCCGCAGGAGGCGCTCGACGCCGCATATGCGTGCGCGCGCACGTGCGACGTCATGCTCGTCGTAGGTACCTCGGGGGTGGTCTATCCCGCGGCCGGGCTGCCGGAGGTTGGGCTCCACCGCGGCATTCCCGTGATCGAAGTCAGCCCACAGCCGACTCCGTTCACTCCACACGTCACTTTGTCTTGGGCGTCCACGGCGGCGGTCGCGCTGCCGCAGCTCGTGACCGCCCTTCACGTGCCATGACCAGAAACCCCTCCTTCCGCCGGACCAAGATCGTCGCGACGCTCGGCCCCGCCTCGGCGGAGCCCTCGGTACTCCGCGAATTGCTGGAAGCCGGCGTCAACGTGGTGCGAATCAACAGCTCGCACGGAGATCCCGCGATCTGGGCGGGATGGATCGATGACGTCCGCGCGGTTGCGGCCGATCTGCGCCGGTATGTGGGAGTGCTCGTGGATCTGCAGGGACCGCGAATCCGGGTGGGTGATCTGCCGGAGCCGGTCGCGCTGGCAGCGGAGCAACCGGTGGTGTTCGCCCCCGAAGACGACGCCGGCACTGGTGAGTTGCCGACGACCTATTCCGCGCTGGCCGATGACGTGGTCGTGGGCGATCTGATCCTGCTCGATGACGGTCTGCTGGCGGCCGAGGTGACACGGGTGGACGGAAACCGTGTGAGCGCGATAGTAAGGCAGGGTGGGCTGCTTCGGAGCAACAAGGGCATGAACCTCCCGGGGACCAAGATCAGCGCACCGACGCTGGCGGAGGCGGATCGGGAACACCTGGAGATCGCCGTCGCGAAGCAGGCTGACTACGTGGGCGTCTCGTTCGTGCGCACGGTGGAGGATGTGACGACGGTGCGGGCGCTCGTGCCGTCGACGGTGCGGCTCGTCGCCAAGATCGAGAAGGCGGCGGCGATCGAAGATCTGGACAGGATCATCGATGCAACGGATGCGCTGATGGTGGCCCGCGGCGACTTGGGGGTTGAGCTGCCGTTCGAGAAGGTACCGCTCGTGCAGAAGCAGCTGATCCAGGAGGCGAACCATCGGGCCACACCGGTCATCACGGCCACGCAGATGCTGGAGTCGATGGTCAACCATCCGCGGCCGACGCGGGCCGAGGCCTCGGACGTCGCCAACGCCATTCTCGATGGCACGGACGCCGTCATGCTCTCGGCGGAGACGGCGATCGGGGCGTACCCGGTGGAGGCCGTACGTGCGATGGCGCGGATCATCCACGAAGTCGAGGAGTCTCTATTGAGTGATCCGGGTGCCCGCCGCCGCCGCGGGACCGCGCCCGACGGCGCGAGACCTTCGGTGGATGACGCGATCGCCTATGCGACGACCGTCGCCTCGGAGATGCTCGCGGTGCCGCTGATCGTCTGCTTCACCTCCAGCGGTTTCACGGCGCGCAAGATCGCGGCGAACCGTCCGGCGATGCCCATCGTCGGACTGTCCACCGAGCATGACACCGTGCGAGCGCTCACCCTGGTGTGGGGCGTCGGCCCGATGCTGGTCGAGGGCTCACCGACGTATGACGAGATGCTCGCCGTCGCGCGCGACCGGCTGCTGGCACTCGGCGTGGTCCGGTCGGGTGACGCGATCACCGTAACGGCGGGAGTGCCGTTCCACGAGCCCGGGACCACGAACTTGCTCAAGGTCGAGACCGTGTGAGCGGGCAGCTCACCGTGCTGGGGTCGGGCACGTCGTTCGGGGTGCCCGTCATCGGGTGCGACTGTGCGGTCTGTACCTCGGAGGATCCCCGGGACTGCCGAACGCGAACCGCAGCTCTCGTCGAGGTCGGCGGCATGCGGTTGCTGGTCGACACGCCACCGGAACTCAGGCTACAACTCGTCAAGGCCGGGGTGCCGGGGATCGATGCCGTGCTCTACACGCACGGGCACGCCGATCATGTCGCGGGTATCGACGATCTACGGGCATTCTCGGTCCGTGGCGGTCGGCTCCCCGTGTACGGACCTGCGGCAACCCTGCGCGAGCTCGAGCGCCGATTCGCCTACATTTTCGACGAGCGCGAGCCCGTACCGGGCACGAGCAAGCCACGACTGCATGCCATCCCTGCGCACCCGTACGAGGCCATCACAGTGGAAGGCGTGGTGGTAGTGCCGATCCCGGTGGACCATGGTGGCTCCGAGGTCTACGGATACCGTTTTGGCGAGGCGGCGTACGTCACGGACGCGAAGGCCGTGTCGGAGTCGGCAGTCGCCGCGTTGCGGGGCGTAGATATCCTGATCCTCAACGGGCTGTTCGAGCGACCGCACCCCACGCACCTCTCGATCCCCGAGGCGATCGACGTCGCGCGCGCAATCGGAGCCCGGCGCACGTTGCTGACCCACCTCACGCATCGGTATGCCCACCGCGAACTGGTGGCCCGCCTCCCCGACGGGGTGGAGCCGGCGTACGACGGGATGTCCGTGCAGTTTTGACGCGTGTGCACACGGGTGGTAAATTCAATTCTGACAACCAGCTAGGGTATGCGGAGACGGTGGCGCCGTCGATCCGTTCCGGCCCCGCCCGTTGCGGCGGGGCCTCGTGTCCGCGAGTCGCCGGCCAGACGGCCGCGGAGGGAAGGAGGGCATATGCCGCACGTTCGAGACGACAAGCCGGTGATCATTATCGAGAAGTCGGGAGGTGGCTTCGGCGGGTTCCTGCTCGGAATGCTCATTGGGGCTGGCGCCGCCTTGTTGTTCGCGCCGCAGTCGGGCGAGGAAACCCGCGAGCGCATTCGGGAGCGTGGCCGCAAGCTCAAAGATGACGCGAGAGCACGCGCCGACGATTTCCAGGATCGGTTCGAGGAGGGCTACGCGACGGCGCGGCAGCGGCTCGAGGAAGGGTTCGACTCAGCCCGCGAGACGCTGCGATCGCGGCGGGATGATGCGCGCGATGCCCTCGATGCAGGCCGAGCCGCGGTGCACTCCGCCCGCGACGAACTCGAGCGCCGGCTCGCCGACGCCCGAACCGAACGGCACGCCGAGGAGGAGGAAGAGGAGGAAGCGGAGGAGGCCGAAACGACCTGACCGCGCTCTGACGCGGGTTCATGCCGTCAATATCCCGTCGGGGCTGGGCATTCTCGCCCCTCGGATTCCTTCGCCGCGTATTCGCCGAGGCGTACGAGGACAAGATCCTGTTTTTGGCCAGCGCCATGACGTTCGACGCGCTGCTGGCCTCGGTGCCGCTGGTACTGCTCCTCCTGTCCGCGCTAGGCTACTTCGTGCACTCGGGTGACGAGGCCATGGCGGACATCCTTGCCCTGCTCGACCAGATGCTGCCGGCGTCCGACGGCCGAAGTGGTCAGCACCTCGGCCGGGCCGAGCAGATCATGCGTGAGATCATGCAGAGCAGGGGACAGCTCTCCGTCTTCGGTATCCCGCTCTTCTTGGTGTTGGCCACGCGGTTCTTTGCCGGTACGCGTGCAGCTCTGAACGAGGTGTTCGATACGACCGAGAACAGATCGTTCGTTCGGGGTAAGCTCGTCGATCTCTACCTCGTCGTGATCACCACCGTGCTAGTGGTCGCGAACGCGTTCGTGACCGTGCGCTTCGCGAACGATCCCTGGCTCGGACGGTTTGTGGGTACCTTGTCCACGTACGCACTCGGGGTGGGGCTCTTCTTCATCATCTACGCCGTTGCCCCCACGCGCTCCATGCGGTGGGACACGACGCTCGTCGCGGCGGCGGTGGCATCACTGGGCTTTGAGCTCGCCAAGCGGCTGTACAGCATCTATCTGTCCCAGTTCACCAACATCGAGAACCTCATCTCCAACGCCAACGCCATCGCCGTCTTGCTGTTCGTGCTGTGGGTCTACGCGATCGCCTGCAACTTCCTGCTCGGCGCAGAAGTCGCCGAAGCGTACGACCTCGCGCGTCGCCAGCACGAGCAACGGGAGATCCTCGGCTGAGTGCGTGGTGCGAGCGGGAAGACGCGAGAAGGGAGGGGACGTGCCGGCAGAGCGCATCATCGATCTGAGAAGCGACACCGTGACGCGGCCCTCGGCGGCGATGCGTCGGGCGATGGCCGAGGCGGAAGTCGGTGACGACGTCCTGGACGGCGATCCCACGACGCGCCGGCTCGAGGAACGGATCGCGGAGCTGATCGGCTGCGAGGCGGCGCTCTTCTTCCCGTCGGGTGTGCAGGCGAATCAGACCGCCATCTGGCTCCACGCCGAGCGCGGTACGGAAGTGCTCCTCGAGGCGACGGCGCACTTGGTGCTTTATGAGATGGCGGGGATCGCGGGCCTGGCCGGAGCGCAGATTCGCCCGGTGCGGACCCCAGACGGTGTGCTGACCGCCGCGCTGCTGCGGGAGGCCTGGCCGGCGGCGTCGCCTCACGTGCCGCGACTCTCGGCGCTGGCGGTCGAGAACACGCACAATGCGGCTGGCGGCCGCGTGATGCCGCTGCCGGTCTGGGAAGAGATCGTGGCGCTGGCTACCGAGCGGGGCGTTCGTCTCCATCTCGACGGGGCGCGCGTGTGGCACGCGGCTGTCGCGCAGGATCTCGCGCCCGCGCAGGTGACGCGTGGCGCATCCTCCGTCATGGTGTCCCTGTCCAAGGGCCTCGGATGCCCCGTCGGCAGCTGCCTGGCGGGCAGTGCTGCCTTCATCGGAGCGGCACGTGAGGTCAGACGCCGGTTCGGCGGCGCGATGCGCCAATCGGGGATTCTCGCGGCGGCGGGTCTCCACGCGCTCGACCACAACCTGGACCGTCTCGCGGAGGATCACGCCAACGCGCGCTTGTTGGCCGAGCGACTGGCTGGCCATCCGAACGTCCGACCGCTGTCCCCCGACACGAACATTGTGATGCTGGATCTGACCGGGGAGGGGATGACGGCGGACGCGGTATTGCCGGTGCTGACCAAGGCCGGCGTGCGCGTCGTGCCCTTCGGGCCCAAGCGTCTTCGGGCAGTGACCCACGTGGACGTGTCCCACGACGACGTGCAGTGGGCGGCCGATACGATCGCGCAGGTTCTCGCGTAGCGCCCAGCCGCCGCCGCCGGACTGCTTGCGCCGGCCTTCGAATCGTGGATACTTCGGCCCGCGCGCGCCGGTGGCCGGAGATCGATCGGTGCCGGGAAGGCGAGAACGCATGAGGAGTGCATGCATATCATCGTAGTTGGAGCGGGGGAGGTCGGTTACCACGTCGCTGAGCGCCTGTCGGCGCAACAGCACGACGTGGTGATCGTAGATGTCGAGCCGCACCGGCTCGAGTACGTTGCCAACCACCTCGATGTGGGTGTCGTCGAGGGGAGCGGAACGAGCCAGGCCGTGCTCGAAGAGGCGGGGGTGGCCCGGGCCGAATTGCTGCTCGCCGTGACCAACGTCGATGAAGTGAATCTGGTGTCCTGCATGAGCGCCCGCGCGGAGTCGGGGCTGATGAAGGTCGCCCGTGTCTCCAATCCCGACTTCTATCGTGATGCACGGAATCTGAAGCCGGACATCTTCGGCGTGGACGTGCTCATCAACCCGGAGCGGGAGTTGGCGCTTGAGACCATGCGGCTGCTCCAGTCGACGGCGGCGACTGACGTCGCCGTCTTTGCTGGGGGGGCGGTGCAGCTGCTCGGCGTGGTGGTGCCCGAAGACGCACCGGTCGCGGGGCGCCGCCTGGTCGATCTGGCGGCGACGTACGGCAACCGGCCGATTCTCACGGTCGCGATCGAGCGCAACGGCGAGACGATCGTCCCGAGCGGCTCGACGGAGATCCGGGTGGGGGATCACTTGTACGTGGCGGCCAAGGCCGACGAAGTCCCGGCGTCGCTCGAGCTGATCGGGTACGAGCCCACCCAGGTGCGGCGTGTGATGATCACCGGGGGGAGTACGGAGGCCTACTACCTCTCGCAGATGCTCCAGCAGCACCACCTCCAGACCACGCTGCTCATCGCCGATCGCCAGCGCGCACAGGAAATGGCCGAGGAGTTGGACCGGGTGCTGGTGCTGCACGGTGACGCCACGGATGTGGAGCTGCTCGAGCTCGAAGGTGTGGGCGGCACCGACGGCTTCGTGGCGCTCACCGAGCACGACGAGACGAACATCCTCTCGTCGTTGGTCGCCAAGCGAGCCGGTGCCAGGCAGGTCATCACGCTGGTCAACAAGCGCGACTACATTCCCCTCGCTCGCCACATCGGGCTCGACGCCGCGGTGAGTCCCCGGCTCTCGGCCGCCAATGCGATCCTGCGCTACGTGCGCCGGGGCAGCGTCACGCGTGTCGCGACGTTCGCCGGCAGCGATGCTGAGGCGATCTCGTTCGAGGTCACCGCTGCCTCGCCGCTCGTTGGGAAGTCCTTGGCCGCCGCCGCGTTCCCAACCGGATCCATCGTCGCCGCGATCGTGCGTGGTGCCGACGTGATCGTGCCCCGCGGCACCGATGACATCGCCGAGGGTGACACCGTGATCGTGTTTACGCTCCCAGAGGCGCTGCAGGAAGTCACGGAGCTCTTCCCCACGTGAACCTGCGTGAGGTTCTGCACATCGTCGGTGCCCTGCTGATGTGGACGGGGGCGGCGATGCTGGTGCCGGCCGGCTTCGGAGCGACGGAGGCGCTGCTCGTACCATGGGTGGGGTCGGCACTCGGGACGATGCTGATCGGACTGGCACTGTGGCGGCTCACACCCCGCGAAGTGGCCATCAACCCGCGCGAGGGCGTCGCGATCGTCGGCTTGGGGTGGCTGGCGGTGGTGGCCGCTGGCGCAGTTCCGTTCCTTGCAACGGGGACGACAAGCAGCCCTGCGGCGGCGTTCTTCGAGTCGGTGTCGGGGTTCACGACCACTGGTGCGACCGTGTTCGCCGTGATCGAGGACTTGCCGCGCAGCATTCTGCTGTGGCGCAGCATCTCCCACTGGCTCGGCGGCATGGGCATCATCGTCCTCGGCGTCGCCATCCTGCCCCTCCTGGGCATGGGCGGTGCCCAGCTGTTCCGCGCGGAGGCGCCGGGCATTCCCTCCGACCGACTGCGGCCGAGGATCGCGTCCACCGCCCGCCTGCTGTGGGTGGTGTACGCGCTCCTCACGGCGGTGCTGGCGGTGGTCTACGTGCTCCTAGGGATGGGCGTCTTCGAGGCCGTCAATCACGCCATGAGTTGCCTCGCGACGGGAGGGTTCTCGACGCGCACGGCGTCCCTGGCGGCGTATTCGGCCCAGATCCAGTGGGTCACAGTCGTGTTCATGGTGATGGCCGGTACGAACTTTACGCTCCACTACCGGCTGCTTGCCGGGCGGTGGCAGTCATGGATCGGGGACGAGGAGTGGCGTTGGTACGTGGGTTCCCTCGGGTTTGCCTGGGTCGCCGTGTTCCTGGCGCGTGGATTTACCAACGGCCTGTGGGGAGCTGACGGGATCCGGGAAGCCGTGTTCAATGTCACCGCAGTGCACACGACGACCGGCTTTGCGACAGCCGACTTCGCGGCATGGCCGGCCGTTACGCAGGCACTCATGCTCGGGCTCATGTTCATGGGAGCGATGGGTGGCTCGACGGGCGGTGGCTTCAAGACCGTGCGCACCGGAGTGGTGTTCAAGCACGTGGCCGGCGAGATTCGCAAGGTGCTGCATCCCCAGGCGGTGGTCGTGACCAAACTCGGTGGCCGCGCGATTCGCCCGGAAGTTCTCCACAACGTGCTCGCGTTTCTCGCCCTCTACGTCGTCAC
>JBDHDN010000098.1:0-10410 GCA_039591485.1 Gemmatimonadota bacterium | reverse complement strand
CGGCGCGGATCGCCGTGCTGTTCGGTGCGAAGCTCGCCAGCGAGCTCGTGCAGGTCGACCACCACGACGGCTACCTGACCGTCCGGGGCTTCGTGCAGCGACCCTCCAATGCCCGACCGGCGGGCCGTAAGGCCCATCTGTTCGTGAATGGTCGGCCGTTCCGAGACCCTTTCCTCGTGCGGGCGGCCGAGGCGGGCTACCGCGCGACATTGGCACCGGGGATGCGGCCCAGCATCTTTCTCACACTCGGCGTGCCGGGGGACCGCGTTGACGTGAACGTCCATCCGGCGAAGCACGAGGTGCGCTTCCGCGACAAGCTCCTGGTGGAGCGTGCCGTCGAGGACGCGGTACGCTCCGCGCTCGGGTCGGTCGAGGCCGCAGCGTCTGTCACCGGAGGCGCGATCGGGTGGCAGTCCGGGCCGTGGCGCGGAGCTCCACCGACTGATGGCGAGACGGGCACGGTGGTCCTCGGGTCCGAGGAGGATTTGTTCACGCAGTCGCCGGGGGCGGCGCAGGCTGCCGGCATCGATCCCAGCCAGGTGTTGCAGGTGTTCGCGACGTATCTGGTGTATGCCGTGCCTGACGGTCTCACGCTCGTCGATCAGCATTCGGCGCACGAGCGAATCATCTATGAACGCACCATGCGGCAGCTGGAGATGGGCGGGGCTGCCAGCCAGCGGTTGCTAATGCCGCTCACGGTCGAGCTCACTGCGGAGGAACTCGATGCCGTTGAGACGCATCGTGCGTGGCTCGCCGCGATCGGATTCGAGGTCGACCACTTCGGAGGGGCTTCCGTGGTGGTACACGCGGTGCCGAATCCCCACCCGCGGTTCGACGCGGGCCGGTGCTTCGAGGAGATTGCGACCGATCTCGCTCGGACTCGCTTTGGATCGGTGACGAATCGGATGGAGCGATTCGCAGCCACCTACGCGTGTCGCGCAGCCATCAAGGCTGGGCAGGTGCTGGACGGCGGGGAGATCCGCACCCTCCTCAGAGAGTTGTTCGCGTGCACGCTGCCGCCGCACGACGTTCATGGTCGGCCGACCATGGTGCAGCTGCCGCGCCACGAATTGGAGCGCCGCTTTGGCCGCATCTAAGCCGCAGGTGCCGGTGATCGTCGGCCCGACAGCGGTCGGCAAAACGGCGGTGGCGCTGGCCCTGCGCGCCCACTGGCCGCTGGCCGTGATCTCGGCCGATTCGCGCCAGGTATACCGCAGGCTGGACATTGGGACCGCGAAGCCCACCCCGGAGCAGCGCCGGCAGGTGCCGCACTTCGGAGTCGACGTGGTCGACCCCGGGGAGGCATACAGTGCCGGGCGCTTCGCGCGAGACGCGGTGGAGTGGTTTGCGCAGGTTCCTGCAGACTGCCTGCCAGTGCTCGTCGGCGGGACGGGCTTCTACGTGCGAGCGCTCGCGGACGGGCTGTTCCGAGAGCCGCCCGTGGACCCAGCGCGCCGCGACCGGCTTCGTGAGTGGTGTCGAACCGCCGAGGGGCTTGGCACCTGGGCGGCACGACTGGATCGGGCATATCGGGGAGGAGGACGGCAGCGCGCTGGCCGCGTCGTCGAGGTAGCATTGCTGACGGGCCGGCCCCTTTCATGGTGGCAGCAGCGGGCACAGGCGACCGGGATCATGCGTCCGTGGTACGTGCGGTTGACCGTTCCGCGGGCAATATTGCACCGACGGATCGAGAAACGGGTGCATAGCATGCTCGACGGCGGGCTGATCTCAGAGGTGGCCGGGCTCCTCGACGAGGGCGTGCCGCGGGACGCCGCGGGCCTGGACGGTGTCGGGTACCGTGAAACGGTGCACTGCCTCGATGGCCGGCTCAACCGCCACGAGCTTGCCGATGCGATCATCTCCGCAACTCGGCGCTATGCGAAGCGGCAGGAAACGTGGTTCCGGCACCAGCTGCTGGGGTATCCCGTTATCACCCTGGATGCCACAGACGCACCGGCGCTCCTGGCCGCCCGGATCGCCGAACTCTGGGAGGATCGAGACGGCTGATGCGGATCGGAATCACCTGCTATCCGACATATGGAGGGTCGGGCGCCGTTGCCACGGAGCTCGGTCTCGAGTTGGCACGGCGCGGGCACGAGATTCATCTCATCTCGTATGCGTCGCCGTTTCGCCTGCGGGGGTTTGCCGAGAACGTCTACTTCCATGAGGTGGATCTGAGCGGGACGTATCCGTTGTTGGAGTACTTCCCGTACTCGCTCGCCCTCGCCGTCAAGCAGGAGGAGATCGCGCTCCGGGAGCGGCTCGAAATCCTGCACGTACACTACGCCGTGCCACATGCGACGGCGGCGTTCCTGGCGCGCGAGATGATCCGGGGACGTCACGACCTGCGGGTCGTGACCACGCTGCATGGCACCGATATCACCCTGGTCGGGCAAGAGCGGTCCTTCTACACCGTCACGAAGTTCTCCATTGAGCAATCGAATGCCGTGACGGCAGTATCGCAGTACCTCCGCGACGAGACGTACAAAGCCTTTCTGTGTCAGGATTGCCCGATCGAGGTGATCCCGAACTTCATCAATCCGGCCGAGTACTATCCGGCGGACGACACCGGCTGCCGCTCCTCGCTCGCACCGTTCGGGACCAAGGTGCTGATGCACGTGTCCAACTTCCGGAAGGTGAAGCGTGTGCCCGACGTCGTCCGGGTCTTCGCGAAAGTTCGCGAGCAAGTCCCGGCGGCCCTTGTCCTGGTAGGTGATGGTCCGGAACGTCCCGACACGGAAGCCGAAGTCGAGCGACTGGGGCTCGCGGAGCACGTACGGTTTCTCGGCAAGGTGGATGCGGTGGCCGACCTGCTGCGTGCGGCGGATCTGTTCCTTCTTCCGTCGGCCTCCGAGTCGTTCGGCCTCGCGGCCCTCGAAGCGATGGCGTGCGGCGTGCCGGTGATCGCCAGCAAGGTTGGCGGCTTGCCGGAGGTGGTCGTCGACGGTCAGAGCGGGGCGCTGGTCCCGGTCGGTGACGTCGAGACCATGGCAGCACGGGCGCTCGAGTTCCTCGCGCCCGAGCGGTGGCGGGAGGCACGCAGTGCCGCCGTCTCGGCAGCGCGCCGCTACGACGAGGCCAAGATCGTGCCGATGTACGAGGATCTGTATCAGCGGGTACTCGACTGGTGAACTACGGCCAGGGAATACTGCTCGGGCTCGTCCAAGGCCTCACGGAGTTCCTGCCGGTATCGAGCTCGGGGCACCTCGTGGTCGCGCAAGCCGCCGTCGGCCTGGCCATCCCCGGCGTGTTCGTGGAGGTCGTCCTCCACGTGGCGACGTTGCTCGCGGTGTTCATCGTGTACGCGCGGCGAATCGCCGCAGTGCTGCGGGGGTGCCTCGCTGGTCGCCGTGATGCTTGGGTGCTGGTGGGACTCCTCGTGGTCGGATCGGTGCCCGCGGGGGTGGTCGGGCTCCTGTTCAAGGAGGTCTTCGAGCGAGCCTTCGACTCGCTCGCGCTCGTGGGGGTTGATTTCCTGGTGACCGGCGCAATCCTCTGGAGTACGCGGCCGATTCCACACCGGGCCGCGCACGAGGTGCCGACGGTGGTGGGTGCGCTGGCGATCGGAATCGCCCAAGCGCTGGCGATCCTGCCCGGGATTTCCCGGTCCGGCACTACGGTGTCGATGGCACTCTGGCTCGGTGTGAAGCCGGAGGAGGCTGCGGAGTTCTCGTTCCTTCTGGCCGTGCCGGCCATCGCCGGCGCGGCCGTGCTGCAGATCCCTGACATCAGCGGCGGCAGTTCGAGCATCGGATGGGGACCACTTGCGGTGAGTTTCGTTGGGTCACTCGTCGCGGGTATCGTCGCGATCCGATTCCTGGTTGCGCTCCTCCGGCGGGGGAGGTTCTATCGGTTCGCGCCGTACTGCTGGGGGATCGGGGTGCTGACGCTCGGGTGGGCCGTCGTGCAATGACCCCCTACGATGGGGTGTCCGCTGACGCGCTTGCCACCCGGTGGGACGTACCGGCATGCATCGTATACGAGCGTGTGTCGAGCACGCTGGACGTCGTACACACGATGGCCACCGACGGTGCGCCAAGTGGACTGGTGGTCCTGGCAGACGAGCAGGTCGCGGGACGAGGCCGGCAGGGCCGTGCCTGGTTCAGTCCACCGGGCAGTGGTGTCTGGCTCGGCTATCTCACTCGGCCGGACGCAGGCGAGATCGTGCGACTCCTCTCCATCCGCGTGGGGCTCGCGGTAGCGCACGCACTCGAGCGCATCAGTGTCACCCTCGAGCTCAAGTGGCCGAACGACCTGATGTTGCAGGACCGGAAGGTGGGGGGCGTGCTGTGCGAAGCACGGTGGGAGACCACCCGTCCCGCCTGGGTTGCGGTCGGTGTAGGTTTGAATGTCCGTGGCCCGCTTCCGAAGGCGCTGGACCTCACCGCAGTCGCGCTCGACGCGGTTCGGCCTGGCGTGACGCGGCTCGAAGTGCTCGATTGCATAGTTCCCGAGCTCTCCGAACTGCCGAGTCTGCCGCAGCTGATGGGGGAAGAGCTGACTGCGTTCGCGAGGCGGGATTGGCTCAATGCCCGTCGACTGCGCGAACCTGTCGAGGGGACTGCGCGCGGTCTCGCCGCAGACGGCGCGCTGCTCGTGGAGACAGACGATGGGCGGGTCGAACGGGTCGTCGGAGGTAGCATTGTGGCACGATGATCTCCCGTACTGGGCGCGCTTCCTGATCGGAGGGCTGCTCCTCATCGCGTCGTGGTGGGTCTTGACCGCCGACGTCGTGAGAGGTGCCGTCGGGTCGTCCGTCGCGGTTGCCGTCTTGGGAATCGTGAGTGCCTCGAGTCTGCGTGGCATGCACGTGCCGCTCGCCTTGTGGCCTGATGGTCCGCTCCGCTCGCGCTTCTCGGTCGGTATCGTGGTCCTCGTCGCCGTGGTCTTCAGCCTGCTCATGGTCGTCGGCGACCCGCAGTCCGAGACGGTGGTGGGTGAGGTCGATCGGGGCGTGTTCGTGCTGACGGTCCTCGGCGTCGTCGGCTGGGGGTTCTCCTGGTCGCTCGTCCGCCAGGCCGGGTACGCCGGCTGGTACGGCATGGCCACCGCCGCCGGACTCGCCCCGTTCCTCATCGGCCTGCTCGAGTCGGGCTTCGACGCGGGTGGTGGCCTCTGTCTGTTCGGGGCGGAACCGGACGCGAGCTGTGCCGGGGCGACCATGCGAGTGTTTCTCTTCCTCGTACCGGCCTACGCGGCGATGGCACTGGTCACGCTCGAGTTGACCTTCCGCCGGCTCCTGATGGGACTTCCTCGCCACGCCCATACCCTGTCTATTGTCGCGTCGGCGGGTCTCCTGGCTGCGTGGACGGCGCTCGTCGGCTCGGACGTCCCACTGTTTGGCGTCCCGTGGTACGTCGCGTTTCTCGGTGCACTCGCGGCCGGCTCACTGTATCTGTTGGCTGGCTCGCTGTTGGTCTCGAGTACCTTCACGGCCGTACTGTATGCCGGGTATCTTGGCCTTGCCGTTGGACGGCCGATGCCGGGATCGGGACCGGTGAGCGCGGGCTATATTGTCGCCCTGATGGTCGTCGGTGTCGGACTGTATGGATTGGCCCTCCGGGAACATGGGATGAGCTTCTCCCGTCTACCGATCCGGCGCGGATCCTGAGGCCGATGCTGCTCGCCGTTGACGTCGGCAATACCGAGATCACGCTGGGCCTGTTCGCCGGTGATCGACTGACGGGACATTGGCGGGTGACGACGGTTGTCGCGCGTACCCCGGACGAGTGGTCCGCACTGCTCACCTCGTTTCTGGCGCATGCGGGGCACTCGACCCATGAGGTTCGCGCGGCGGTCGAAGCCTCCGTCGCGCCCTCGGTCACCGAGGTCCTCGCGGGCGGGATCGCGAAGGCGGCAGGTGTCGACCCGGTGCGCATCTCGGCCGACTCCCCGTTGCCGATCCGCCTCGAGGTCGACGAGCCTCGGACGGTCGGAGCCGATCGCGTGGTGAACACGTTGGCCGCCGCGCATCTCTACCAGCGCGACACGATCGTAGTCGACTTCGGCACCGCCACGACATTCGATTGCATCACCAAGCAGGGTGCCTTCCTCGGTGGAGTGATCGCTCCTGGGGTAGCGACGGCGGCAGAGAACCTCGTCCGGCGGGCGGCGAAGCTGCCGGCGACGGAGCTGGTGCCGCCGGAGCGCGTGATCGGACGGCGCACGGAGGAGTGTATCCGTGCGGGACTGGTTTTCGGAACTGCCGACGCAGTCGATGGTATCGTGGCGCGTATCAGGCGGGAGTGGCCCGGCTCCGAGGAGCCGTTCGTCGTGGCGACGGGTGGGCTGGCGGGCCCCGTCGCTTCACTCTGCCGATCGGTCCAACTGGTGGAGCCGGATCTTACGCTCCTAGGACTACGGATCGCCGCAGAACACCTCGGACTCGCGTGGTGAGTTGACCGGCCGAGCCGGTGGTGAGGTGCTCGGCGTTGGAGTATGTTGGAGCGGAGTGCAACCCGACCCGAGCGGAGTGCGCGCATGACGTCAGCAGTGGAGCCGGTAGCGGAGCGGGCAGGGGTACGGACCATCGTGGGCGGCGGCGCCGTTCTCGGCATCGTCGTGGCGGCCGGAGTCGCCGTCTTCGCACTGCTGTCGCGAGCGCTCACCGGCACCGGTGAGATGGCGGTCCAGTCGGTCATCGTCCTTGGGGGCGGGCTGGTTGCCGCCTACCTGCCGGCGAACCTCGTGCGACCGCAGCACGTCGATGGAATCGCATGGGCAGCGCTGACGGGGTTGGTCGCGTCGCTGTTCTTCACCGTCTTGGATGTTGCGATCCTCCGCCCCATCGGCATCTATCATTGGACGTGGGACGCGATCGGGGGCGGCAGCGGGTTCTGGTATATCCCGGTGTGGTGGATGGGTGCGGCTGCCCTCGCCTGGCTTGGGGGATGGGTCAGTGCCATCCGATCGCAGGGTCGCTCGGAAGGCAGCGTGCTGCCGACGGCAGCGATGACTGCCGTACTCGCCGTCCTGCTGTTCGTCATCATGGGGCTGCTCGACGTTGCGCCGTGGCACGCTGCCACGATGGCGTTGGGTGTCGCGGTGGCGCTCCCGATACACGTGGCACTGGCGGCCCTCATCACCAAGCAGTGACTGGACGCCCGTCTGGCCGGGGGCTCCGCGCTCTCGGGTGGCTGCTCACACCTGCCGTGGTGTGGGCAGCTGCGTTCTCGGGAGGGTGGTTGGGTGCGGTCCTATCGGCGCGGATCGCCGGGCCCGAGACCGGCATCTTCTGGATGGTCGGGGGGGGGGTCGTCGGCGGAACTGCGGCGTTGATCGGGTGGGTCCTTCGACTACGTATCGGAGCTCGGCGGGCCGCGCGTCTCCCGGGCCCGCCCGATGAACGGCCAGAGACGGAGGACTAGTCGGTGGTGGCGAGCGCCTCCCCCGCCTCGATCGCGATCCGGGCATAGTAGGCTGCCGCGATCCCGATCGCGCGTTCGTCAAAGTCGAATCGGCCGGAGTGCGCCTGCCTGGTCAGGCCGTCAGCGATCTGTCCGCCGATGCGCACGACGCTCCCCGGCACATGCTCCAGATAGAAACCGAAATCCTCCCCGCCCATGTTGTGAAGCGGTGCCGTCCGCACCCCGTTGGCCCCGACGACGGCTCCGGCAGCGCGGCGTGCCAGATCGGCCATGACCGGCTCGTTCAGGACGGGCGGCGTGCCGGACGCGAAGGAGATGTCGACCGCCACGTCGTGGACCGCCGCCATGCCGAAGGCGGTCTCTTCGAGAGCGTTTCGGACCAGACTGCGTACCTGGGGCGTCGCGGCGCGAATCGTACCCTCTAGACGGACGGACTCTGCGAGGACATTGCTCGCCGTGCCGCCGACGATCCGTCCAATGCTCACGACGGCCCGCTCCCCGGGCGGTACTCGTCGGGCAACGATCGTCTGCAGCGCGGTCAGCAGAAAACCGGCTGCTACCACCGTGTCCGCCGCCTCGTGCGGGCGTGCTGCATGGCCACCACCTCCTGTGAGCACCAGCGCGAACTCGTCGGTGGACGCGTTCACCAGGCCGTCGGGTGCGGCCACGGTTCCCACGGGCAAGGCGACGTCCAGATGGAGGCCGAAGATCCGGCCGACGCCGTCCAGAACGCCTTGCGCGATCAAGGTGCGGGCGCCCTCGGCTGTCTCCTCGGCCGGCTGGAAGATCAGCCTGACGGGGGCGGGGAGCTGCACCCTGCGGAGGAGCGCGGCGGCGCCGACGAGGGCACTGGTGTGCCCGTCATGCCCGCAGGCATGCATCACACCGGGCGTCTCGGATGCGAAGCTGAGACCGGTCGCCTCGGTGACGGGTAGCGCATCCAGGTCCGCCCTCAGTGCGATCGACGGAACGTCGGCACGTCCGGGCAGATCGGCAACGACGGCGGTATCGGCGATCCTGCGGGTGCCGATGCCGCACGCTGCAAGTCCCTGCTCAACGCGGCCGGCGGTGCGCGCGACGTCCCAGCCAAGCTCCGGGTGGCGATGCAGGTCGCGGCGGAGCTCCACGAGCTGCCGCAGCAGATCGTCGTCCGGTGTCACGGTGTGCTGCTCTGCGCGACGAGTTCCTCGCGTCGGACCGTGCAGTGATCGAGGAACTCCGTGTCGATCTCGACACCGATGCCAGGGCGGTCCTGCGGCACCTCGAGGGTGCCGTCGTGCATGGTCCACTCGGGGTGCACGATGTCTCGCTCCCAGTACCGGGCGCTGGGGCTGAGATCTCCCGGCAGCTCGAATCCGGGCAGGGAAGCGAGCGCCACGTTGTGCGCCCGTCCTATCCCGGTCTCCAACATGCCGCCGCACCACATCGGAACGCCGTGATGAAGGCCGAGTTCGTGGATCGCCAGCGACGCGGCCAAGCCGCCGACCCGTCCAGGTTTGATGTTGATGATGTCGGCGCTCCTGAGCGCAATCAGGTCCGCAGCCCGTTCCGGACTGGAGATCGATTCATCGAGGCAGAGTGGAGTCGCGAGCGTCCGGCGGAGCACCGCGTGCCGCACGAGGTCCTCGTGGTCGAACGGCTGCTCCAGCATGACCAGTCCGAACGCGTCGAGCCGTCTCAGATGGTCGGTATCCTCCGGGCGGTAGGCCGCATTGGCATCGGCGCTCAAGGGGAAGTCATCCCCGATGGCGTCCCGCGCCGCCGCGACGTCCTCGATGTCCCGTCCCGGGGCGATCTTGATCTTGACCCGGCGGTAGCCGGCGCTGGCTGCCTCCGCGGCGCGCGCCGCGAGTCGATCGGGTGTTTGCTGCAAGCCGAGTGAGATGCCCACCTCGACCCGCGATCGCGTCCCGCCCAGCGCGGTCGAGAGCGACAAGCCTGTGCGGCGCGCCGCCAGGTCCCACGCTGCCATTTCGACGGCCGCACGCGCCATGCGGTGGCCACGGATGCTCTCCTCGAGTTGGGGGTAGATATCGGCCGGTGCCGCGAAGGGGTGGCCAAGGACGAGCGGGGCAATCCAATCCCGGATGGCCAGCCACGCGGTCTCGACCGTCTCGGGGGAGTAGTTCGGGTGCCCGCCCGCCACGCACTCTGCCCATCCGCCCGCACCGTCCTGGTCCTCGAGATGGACTACCAGTGCGCGCCGCACCTGGGTGGTTCCGGACGAAATGCGGAACGGCTCGCGCAAGGGGAGCCGGAGCTCACGCAGCACCAGGCGGGTCGGGATGATCATCCGCCACCGCCCGGCGGTACGAGCACGTAGCACCCGCGCGTGCCCGCGTGTCCCCTCCGGAAGTCGGCGACGCGAAAGCCCGTGCCAAGAAAGTGCTGGAAGGCCCTGCGGGTGAGCGAGCGCCACGCCACCGCACGCTCGGGGTCGGCCTGCTTCAGCGCCTGAATGTCGCGCGGGACGTCGAGTAGGACACCCGCCCGCTCGGGCAGCGTCTGGTCGACACCTTGCTCCAGCGCGATCCGGGGCCAAATGTCGGTCGTGGGCACAGCTTCCGCCGGTGCTTCGAGCGGTCTCCATTCCACCACTAGCCGGTCACTGCCGATCACGCTGTCGGTGAGACTGAGCGGCGAATCGCCGTACATGTCCTCGACGTACTCGAGCACGCGCGAGCCCAGACGGTGCACGTTCACGTGCGCATTGCGTGCGACGAGCGGGTCGAAGGTCCAGCGGATGCGGTGCACCCCCACGGCGGACAGGCGCCTGCGCTGCTCCCCTTTGAGCAGTTGACCAACGTGGCGGTCCCGCCACTCTTCCCGAACCGCAAGCATGTGCGACCAGTGTATCGGCTCTCCGTCCATGAGTCCGGTCATGCCGAACAACGTCCCGACGAGGTTCCCGGTCCGATCGAACGCACCCAGGGCGAGACCGCCGAGCTTCTGTGCGACGAGCAGCACCGCCGGCGGCACGATTTCCCTGCAGTGCTCACCCCAGGTCACGTGCTGCAGCGCGACGCAGGCTTCGAGGTCGCCG
>JBDHDN010000097.1:0-10532 GCA_039591485.1 Gemmatimonadota bacterium | reverse complement strand
GAAAGCGAGTTCAGTCCTTGGAACAACGCCAGCACGAACGTGCGATCCAAGAGGCGGAGCAGCGGCACGGGAAAGGTTCAGCACGGCCCGACTCACGCTGACTACGAACTCGGGTGTGCCACTTCTCCGAGGAGCGCCGGGGCAACGGCGTTGGCGATGTCGGGAAGGGGACGTCCGGCAAGTGCTGCGAGCCGGTCTGGGGAGAGCGGATGAACGCACCGCGGTAGGAACAGACCGCCATCAGCTGCGACACCCATCGTGCTTGCGGTGCACAGATCGACGCGAGGCGCAGCCCCGACGGCGCTCGTGAGCGTCATGCCCGCTGGGGCCGGCGGTGGCGCTCAGCGGTGCAGCACCAGTGGCGTGTGGCCCTGTCTCAGGGCCTCCACTCGAGAAAGACCCCTGCGCGCCACCCACTCAGGTCGGCCAACTCGCCGGCTGTGGCGTCGGGCCGCAGGGAACCGAACAGACCGTCGCCTTGCACCACAATGCGCAACGGACCGTTAACGTCGAAATTGACATCGGCGCCGAACCTCATACTGGTGCCGGCCCGGCGGAGCGCGTCGTCTTCGGGCGTCGCCTGATCAGAGAATCGGAACTCCGCCCTGGGGATCGCGGTGATGCGGGCCCCGAGTGGCAGTTCGTACCGAGCGCCAGCTCCGAGCAGGTTACCTCGGGGCAGCACCGATGCCCCAACCACCTCGGCAGAGCTGCGGAAAACGTCGAACGCATACACCGTGAGCGCGCCTGTTCCAATTCCTTGATTCAGCGATAGGTGCCCCATGATGCGATTGCCGACGGCGCTGCGGCCGGTATCGGCGACCTTGTACTCGCCCTGCCGCGCGAACATGCTGGCCACGCGCAGATAGGTACGGCGCGCAAGCGACCCCTCGACACCGATCCGAACCCGAACGTCGGTGCCGGGCTTGATCTCATCTGCGACACTCGAGAGCGGTTGATAGGCGAAGGGAACGCGCACGGATCCCCCGATTCCGGCGGACCACGACGCGCTGAGCGGGAACGCCGCCCCGAACCCACCGCCGGCTCCGCCCCCGGACCCGGGAATCGGCACGCGGAACCCGATCACGTCGCTGGCGAGTGCCCCGAGGATGGTGAGCTGATCCTCCGTGACCGTTTGGGTCCCCGTCGGCAGCACCCCCGTCACGAAAGCAATGACCCGCCGCGGAACGACATGCCACCCGAGCCGGATTTCCGTGTCGAGCGCACCACGGAGATCTTGATCCGGCAATGCCTGCGTGTCTCGGCTGGTCAGCGCGACGTGGAGGTATCCCGTCGAGACCGTCAAGTCGGCCGCCTCGCCGAACTTGGCCTGTATGCCGACCGGCACGGCAAATTGGCTGACCCGAGAGAACTCGAACCCGGGATCGAAGGCGTAGCTCTCGACCGAGCCGGAAACCGATACCCGTACATCAGTCTGCGCCGCGAGCGATGCTGCCGACCCGAACAACACGAGCACGACGACGATGCGAGTCATGGCAATCGGAAGATGATGCGCACGACGCCGGTGGGCGGCGGCGGGATCACAAGGGTCGGCGGCGGTTGGGACGCCGTCGTGGTCGTGCCCGTGGTGACGGGAGCGGTCGTGGGGGAGACCGCCTCGATCTGGGTCGAGGCGACGTCGACGACGGCGGACGACAGCGGGTCGGCAACAACCGGCGCGACCAGCTGGTCGGTCGGGGGCGGGGGTGGGGGTTCGCTCGCCAACACCGACACCGCCCCCGGCTCCGCCTGCAGCACCTCGGGTACCGTCACCACCGTCTGGTACGCCTCCCGCGCCGCCTGAAAGCCCGGATCGGCGCGGACCGCCTCAGCGTAGTGCCGCGACGCAGCTCGGTAGTCACCCGCATCCTCGGCCACCAGACCCCGCGAGTAGGCGAGGAACGCCGCCAGGTTCTGGGTACCACTCTCGAGGATGAGTTGCCGCTCGGCCTCCGATAGCTCATACCCCATCTGGCGTGCCAGCTCGACGACGACCGCTTTCTCCATCCGAAGCAGGTCTTCCAGCCTGCCACTCTGCTGGGCCGGCGCCGTTACCTCCCCAGTTGACAGGACGACCGCTACCTCGAGCTGGGTAGCTCCGCTGGTCGGAATGGCGGCCAGCCCTTGTACCATGCGGCCCGCCTGCAACAGCCGGCCGATGCGCGCTGCCGTCGCCTCGTCCACCCGGCCTGCGTCTGCGAGCTCCATCTCGTGCAGGAGCGCACCCACCTGCAGTCGCTCGACCATCCGGAATCGCTGCAGGAGCGCGAGGTCGGTCGTGATGAGCTCTGCGAGGCCTCGTGAGAGCGGGTAGTACACCGAGTCTCCGACGACGTCGACCGGAAGGACCGCGAGCGCCGTCGGCTCCGCCGACTGCTGGGTGATCCCGGACTCCTCGGCGAGTGCGCGGCGGGCACGAGCGAAGGCGCGCTCGCGCCGTGCAACCGATTGGCGAGCGCGCACCGCGGCTGCCCCTGGCTGCTCGGCGTACGCAGCCAGATAGGCTCTGTACACCTCCACTGCCCCGTCGAAGTCCTCCGCCTGCTCGAGGCACTGGCCACGCACGAGTGGGCCGAGCGCATCACTCGGCTTGATCGCCATGCCGCGTTGGGCAACCGTGCGGGCGCTGTCGCACCGATCAGCCGCATACAGCGCCGCCGCGTAGCGCAGCAGCGCGTCGCCGTTATCTGGATCGGCCGCCAACCGTTGCTCCAGCACGGGGATCTCGTTGGGAGAAACTGCGGGTGCGGCACCAGGCGCACATGCCGCGACGCTCAGCACGAGAGCCAGCGCGGCACCTCCCACGCCCTGCGGTCGTACCAGCGCTCGCACACTCGGGATCGGAGGTGCACTCATGACTACGGCTCCTCGGACTGCGTGCTCGGAAGCGGGAAGGAACGCCGGCTCCCCCGGTCAACTTGCGCCTCGCTCGGAGGAGCGTCAAGCGGATCGGGTTACGGCCTGGTCATATCATCGTCTTACCGCAGCAAGAGGCGCGCCGCCCGACCGATGTGGGATCGCTTATCTCAGGTTGCTGTGGGGAGAGGGGAAGCCGCTAGGGCTCCCGTACTGACCGATAGAGATCGCGCAGGTGATGTTCGCGCAGATCGTGCACGCACTCCCAGAACTCGGCTTCGTTCACTGCGCAGAAGATCTCGGCGGTGCACGAGCCAGCCCCCGCCTCGGGGGCGCCGAACAGCAGCCGTCCGCGCCAGAGGCCGTCCTCCGTCCGATGCACTTCCACGTACACCAACACCATCTCGCCCTCGAACTTCAGCGGGGGCAATTCGTGGATGATCGGGTCGGAGGGCTGCGGTGCGCCGTAGCGAACCGGGCTTCCCGGCATTGGGGCTCACGGGTTGGTTTGCGCAAATATATACATCCCTAGCACTTACGCAATAGTGCGGCGGGGCATCCCGGATTGCACCGTCCGCCGCGTGCAGCAGTCTGGCGCAGCGGCACCACACCCGGCGTGGACCTTCAGGACCGACCAGAGGAGACGGTTCACACGTAGTAGATCGGAACCGGCGTGAAGGTCAGCACGAACAGGCCCAGCGTTGCCCATCCGAGTAACTGATAGCGGCGTGGGAGCGGACGGTGCCGGTCGAGGATGTTGGGGTGCCGTACCCGCCCCTGTCCGAATAGCAGGATCACGACGGCCCAGATCCACCAGAACCACGCCGTGAGCGGCCCAGCCTCGCGCCCCACGAGAAACCCGAGAGCCACGAGCCCAAACCAGGCAATGGTGCTCAGGGTCGCCTGACGCTCGCCCGTGAGGGCGTACAAGACATGTCCTCCATCCAATTGCCCGAGCGGGAGCAGGTTCAACATCGTGACGAAGAGCCCGAGCCAACCCGCAAAGGCCAGGGGATGCAGCAGCACGGTTCCCTCCCCCACGACAGCGTGTCGCACGAAATCGAGCAACAGTGAACTACCGAGGTACATCCGGTAGTTGGCCGCGAGGAGGATGTACTGGTCGGATGGGCCGCTCTCGGGAACGACATGCGAGTGCTGGAGGCCCACGACGAGCGCGACCAGGGCGATGACGAGACCGGCCCACGGGCCTCCAGCTCCGACATCCATGAGTTGCCGCCGGTCGACCACAGGATGCCGCAGCCGGATGAAGGCACCGAACGTCCCCACGAAGAACAGTGGGAGCAGGGGGGGCGGTGCCGGCAGGAAGTAGGGCGGCGACGCGTTGAGGCCATAGCGCCGGGCGCGCAGATAGTGCCCCAACTCGTGGGCAAGGAGGATCGCCATGAGGGCCATCGCGAAGTCCGCGCCCGGCGGCAGTGCCGCGAAGCCGCCAGCGAGGCTGTCCAGCAATTCGCCCAGGCGGCGCCAGTCGGTCGTGAACGGGATATCCAGCGGAAGCGAACCGCTCGCGAGGTAGGCCCCTCCCATCCACACCGTCGCGAACGTAACGACGAACAGCAGGACGTGCAGCCACCACCGCTCGTGTTGGTCCGGGACGGTGCGTCGGATGAGCACTAACCGGCGTTCCCCACGCTCCTGTGACCAGTAGTACAGCCCGGGCCAGTGTGCCAGCACCTCGCGCAGTTCAGCCGACGGCCCCTCATGGCGCGGGTCGACGAGCGCCTCAATGACCTCTCGGTCGCGGGTGAGGATCGTGCGCCACCAGCGCAAGTACGGCCTGACTTCGTTCACGTCACCTCTTGACGCCCCTGCGGGCGGCCCGTATGATTACCGAACCTGCACACCCAGCAACGATCCCCTAAACGACTGTCTCACCCTCGCGTCGGTTACGGCGCCCGCAACCCTAGCTGGCCTCTCAGAGAGAGTCGAGCAACTCGACGGAGACAACTCCACCGTGGACATCGCAGAGCTCAAGCGGAAATCAGTCGCCGAGCTGCATGAGTTGGCCGAAGAACTCAACATCACAAACTACTCCGGCCTCCGCAAGCAGGATCTGATCTTCCGCATCGAACAGTCGCTCCTCGATTCGGACACTGTCCTTCGGGGAGAAGGCGTCCTCGAGATCCTGCCGGAAGGGTACGGATTCCTGCGTAGTCAGGACTGGAACTACCTGTACGGTCCGGACGACATCTACGTCAGCCCGAGTCAGATCAAGCGGTTCGATCTCCGCACGGGCGACACGGTCCTCGGCCAGGTGCGCCCGCCAAAGGAGGGCGAGCGGTATCTCGCCCTCCTCAAGGTCGAGAAGGTCAACTTCGACGACCCGGAGAAAGCCAAACACCGGATCGCGTTCGACAATCTCAAGCCACGGTACGCCAATCGACGGATCACGCTCGAGCGTGACGACGTGGACCTGTCGATGCGCGTCATGGACCTGCTCACACCGGTCGGCTTCGGCCAACGTGGCCTGCTGGTATCGCCGCCCAAGGCGGGAAAGACGATCCTGCTGCAGAAGATCGCGAACTCCATCGGACTGAATCATCCGGAGGCGGAGCTCATCGTCCTGTTGATCGACGAGCGCCCCGAAGAGGTCACCGACATGGAGGAGAACGTGCAGGGCGCCGAAGTGATCGCCTCTACGTTCGACGAGCCTGCCGACCGACATGTCCAGGTGGCCGACATGGTGATCGAAAAGGCGCGGCGCCTGGTGGAGCACGGACGCGACGTGGTTATCCTGCTCGACTCGATCACCCGGCTTGCGCGGGCCCACAACGTGGTCATCCCGCATTCCGGGAAGATCCTGTCCGGCGGCGTGGACGCCAACGCGCTCCAGAAGCCGAAGCGCTTCTTCGGCGCCGCCCGCAACATCGACAGCGGCGGCTCACTCACGATCATCGCGACCGCGCTCATCGAGACCGGGAGTCGGATGGACGAGGTGATCTTCGAGGAGTTCAAGGGAACCGGGAACATGGAGCTGGTGCTCGACCGGCGCATCGCCGACCGCCGGATCTATCCGGCGATCGACGTCCAGCGCAGCTCCACACGGAAGGAGGAGCTGCTGCTCGAGCCCACCGACCTGAACAAGATCTACCTGTTGCGGAACTTCCTGGCCGACATGCCCACCGTCGAGGCCACCGAGTTCCTACTCGAGCGGATGAAGCGCACGAAGACGAACAAGGAGTTCTTCGCGACGATGCAGGAAGGATGACGGACCGGCGGGGCGGAGGATCGACCGGCGCTGCCGGTGACGAGGCCGCGCTCACATCCGTCGCTCTCCCACGTACCGGTTGCATCCTCGCCCTCGATATCGGTGAGAAGCGGATCGGGCTCGCGCTCTCCGACCCCGACCAACGCCTCGCCCATCCGCTCGGCACCCTGCATCGCCGTGCAGGACGGCGTTTCCCGCTCGCTGCGCTGCGCGCGTACCTCGAGGAACATCAACCCAGTGGGCTCCTCGTCGGCCTTCCGCTCACCCCTGAAGGTGTGGAGGACGAGCGGGCGCGCACGGCTCGACGGATCGGCGGCCGCATCGCCGAGAAGACAGGTCTTCCCGTCGCCTTTAAAGACGAGCGGATGACCACCGCTCGGGCACTGCGCGCCATCCGCGAGCTGGGCGGCGGCCTCCGCGACCGCAAGGCCGACGTCGATCCACTGGCCGCCACGACGCTCCTGCAAAGCTATCTGGACGCCCGCCGGTGACACGACGGCATCCCTCCCTCCTGCTGCTCGCCGCAGTCCTCGCATGCGCCGACCCGTCACGGGATTCCTCGCTCCTCACGGAGCCGTTCACCGTTCCGCGGGGGGCCACGCTCGATGCGGTTGCCGAGTCGCTCCACGCCGGTGGCTTCATCGAATTCCCTGGTCTGTTCCGGTTCTACGCCACGATCTCGGGCAAGGGACGCGCCGTCCAGGCAGGCACCTACGATCTCCCTCGTGGTGTATCGCCCCGCCGTCTCCTCGGCATCCTCGTCTCGGGGCGCCCGGCGCTGCGGCGACTCGCGATACCCGAAGGACTCACCCTCACTGAGATCGCCCGCGCCGTCGAGAGCCAGTTGGCTCTCCCGGCCGAGAGCGTCCTGGCTGCCGCTCGGGACGACAGCCTCCGGGATGCGCTCGGCGTGCCCGCGCCGACCCTCGAGGGTTACCTCTATCCCTCGACCTACTACGCCCGGGCTGACGCCACGGCACAGGACGTTGTCCGGCAGATGGTACGGGAGTTCGAGCAGCGCTGGCAGCGCCGCTGGGACCGAGATGCGGCCGAGCGCGGTATGACCCGGCACGACATCGTTACACTCGCGAGCATCATCGAGGGGGAGGTCCGGCACGACGTCGACCGCCGCTATGTGGCATCCGTGTACACGAACCGTTTGCAGCACGGCATGCGGCTGCAGGCCGATCCCACAGTGATCTATGCGCTGGGCGAGCGCCGGCGCCTGTACGAGCGGGACTACCGTACGCCGTCGGATTACAACACGTATCTCATCGATGGCTTGCCGCCCGGACCGATCGGCTCACCGACGGACGCGAGCATTGCGGCCGCTCTGCATCCGGCCAAGACGTCGTTTCTCTACTTCGTCGCCCGGCAGGACGGCCTCCATGTCTTCTCCCGCACGTACGCCGAGCATCTCCGCACGATCGCCCGCATCCGTCGAGGGGAGGGACCGCAGACCGAGTCTACTCGGGACGGTGCTCGTCGATGACGCCGCGCAGGCAGCGCGCGGCGGTCGCGACGTCTGAACTTCCGAAGATCGCGTGACTGACAGCAACGCCCCGAGCGCCAGCGCCGAGAACTTCCGGCAGTCGCACCTCCGTGATACCACCGATGGCAATGACGGGCATGCCCCGAGGGGCCAGTGCCGCGAGCCGGCGAAACCCGCCAATGCCGATGGGCGTCCCGGCGTCCGGCTTGGTGGAGGTCGCGTAGATGGCCCCAACGCTCCAGTAGTCGACGACGGTCGCACGCGCAGCCTCGGCCTCCTCCGTGTCGCCGACCGACACGCCAATCGCGAGCCTCGAGCCGGCAAACTCGCGCACGGCATCGGGCGTGATGTCCTCGACCCCCACGTGCACGCCCCGCGCCCCGGCTGCCAATGCGACGTCGGCCCGATCGTTGATCCAGAGTGGAATCGACAGTCGTTGGCGGAGCGAATCGGCGGTCTCGAGCAACGTGGAGGCCGGTACGTCCTTGACTCGGAGCTGCACGGCGGTTGTACCGCCCTCCTCTGCGGCCAAGCAGGCATCGACGATGCGGTCCAGCGGCACGAGTGGTGGGCCGGCGATCGCAAGGAGCCGCAACTCGTCGTGCATGAATACTCGCCTCCACTCAGAGAGGTGCGCGTGCGGAAACATAGCGCCGTGGTTCACCTCCCGTGACGCGCACCGGCGACCGCTCGGAGACGGTAGTCGTCGGACGGCGCGGCGTCGCGCGCCTGCACCGGGGGCACCCGTGGGTCTATCGCAGTGACATCAGGAGCGGCGACCGACCGGCCGGCCCCGCCTCCTTGGTGGATGAGCGCGGCACCGCACTCGGAACCGCGCTATGGAGCCCGCACTCCGAGATCCGAGTCCGCTACCTTGCCCCGCCGGGCGATGTCGTCGACTGCTCGTGGTGGGCTCGGCGGCTGCGTGCAGCAGCCGAGCGACGGGTCACGCTGGGGATCGACGCGACGGCGTACCGTGTCGTGCACGCCGAAGGGGACGGACTGCCCTCACTCGTCGTGGACCGCTATGGTGACGTGATCGTGGCCCAGTTGCTCTCCGCCGGACTCGAGGCGGTCCGAGCCGACGTCCTCGCGGCGATCCATGACGTGCTTCGTCCCAGCGCAGTCCTACTGCGCAACGACACCGCCGTGCGGCGTCACGAGGGCCTGCCGCTCGAGATCACCGTCACTGAAGGCTCCCTCCCTGACGAGATCGACGTACGCGAAGGCACCGTTCGCTTTGGCGTGCGACCTCGCGAGGGCCAGAAGACGGGTGCGTTTCTCGACCAGCGCGACAACCATCTGCTCATGGGGGCTCTCGCCACGGGACGGTGCCTCGACGTGTTCACCTATCACGGCCTGTTCGCACTCCACATGAGCGCGCGGGGGCAGAGCGTGCAGGCCGTCGACTCGAGCAGCGCCGCTCTCACCGAAGCCCGGTCCAACGCCGACAGGAACCCGGCGGGATCGTCGATCCACTGGGTGGAAGCGAACGCGTTCGACCACCTGCGCGGACTCGAGCAGACGGGCGAGCGGTTCGACACCATCGTGCTGGACCCGCCAGCCTTCGCCAAGGCACGTGGGTCGGTCGAGCGGGCGCTACGCGGTTACAAGGAGATCAACCTTCGCGCCATGCGTCTGCTCGCGCCGGGGGGCTTGCTCTTGACTTGCTCCTGCTCATACCACGTCTCACGGGAGCGATTCACCACCATGCTGGCTGACGCCGCGGCGGACAGCGGTCGCCGTCTCAGCGTGGTACGGTACGTCGGCCAAGCCCCGGACCACCCCGAGCTGCTGACCGTGCCGGAGACCAGCTACCTCAAGGGCGTGCTGTTGCGTTCGCTGGGGTGAGCGCTGTTGTTTCGTGCCGTTGACAACCGAAGACGCGGAGAGCGAGGTTGGTTGTCATGCCGCAGTCCCGCGTCGCGGAACGCGACCGCAACGCGCAGGTCCGGCGCGTCCTGCTCGGCCTCCTCGTCGCCAACCTTGTCGTCGTGGGGGCCAAGTTCGTCATCGGCCTGCGCTCGGGCTCACTCGGCGTCCTCGGCGATGCCGTGCATTCGTCCGTCGACGCCATGAACAATGTGCTTGCGCTCGCAGTGATCTGGATTTCGGCACGCGAGCCCGACCAGGATCACCCGTACGGACATGAGAAGTTCGAGACACTCGGGGCTCTCGCGATCGTCGTCTTCCTCTCGATCACGGGTTTCGAGCTCGTCGAAAACGCCATCGGCCGCCTGAAGGCCGGAAGCCCGCCGGTCGAGATCACCAATCTCGAACTGGCCCTGCTGGCGGGAACGCTCGCCATCAACATCGCGGTGACGACCTACGAAACCAGGAGAGGGCGGGCGCTCGGGAGCGCAATCCTGCTAGCGGACGCCGCCCACACGCGCGCGGACGTCTTCGTGACCATCGGCGTGCTGATCGGCGTCGTCGCTGGCCGCTACGGATTCGGCATCGTCGATCCGCTCATGGCGCTCGGTGTCGCCGGCCTCATCGTCGTACTGGCCTACCGCATCGTGGCGCGGTCGGTGCCCGACCTGGTCGATCAGTTGGTGGTGCCGTCCGACCACATCCGAGAGCTGTCGGAGACGGTGGAGGGTGTGGTGCAAGCCTACGACATCCGGTCGCGGGGTACGCAGGAGCGCCGTTTCGCCGAGCTCACCGTCGCCGTCGACGGGAGAGCGACCGTCGAGGCTGCCCATGAGATCGCCGACGCAGTCGAGGCGAAGCTGCGTCATGATCTCGGATTCCACGAAGTCATCGTGCACGTCGAGCCGTGCTGACGCTACCTGGCCCCTATGGCGGCAGACCACAGCCGCAGCGATCGCTACGGCAGGAGTACAGCGAGTTCATTCTCGAGCGGATCGAGGATTTCAAGCAGCAGATCTCGCGCGAGGAGCTCCTGCAGATCGCCGACGAGGCGGTGCGGGAACTGGAAGCCGGCGCCGAGGA
>JBDHDN010000096.1:0-10612 GCA_039591485.1 Gemmatimonadota bacterium | reverse complement strand
CGGCGAAGAACGCCTCCCCTTCGGTCTCGATGTGATCCGCGTAGCGCAGCGGACCTACCGTCGGAAGCAAGTCCCTCAAGATCTGCTTGCGGCCCGTGAGCGCAGCCGGGCGCAGATCGAACTCGTCGAGCGCCAGGAGATCGAACAGGTAGAGCGTCGCGGGCCGTTCTACAGAGGCGAGCTGAATCTCGAGCGGGCGCCGCAACCGTCCCCGCTGTTGCAGTCGCTGGAAGCTCGGGACGCCGCGCTCATCGTGGACGACCACCTCACCGTCAACCACCAGATGATCGACGGGCAGATGGCGTAAGGCCCGCGCAATCTCGGGGAACGCTCGGGTCACGTCGCGCCCGCTGCGCGTCACCAGCGTCGCCTCTCTCCCCGCCACGCCCGCCAGCAGACGGTAGCCATCGTACTTCAGCTCGAACAGCCATCCCTCGCGGCTGAATGGCACGGCCCTGGTTTCGGCAAGCATCGGAGCGACCTCCGTCAGCGCCAGTCGCCTCCGTGTGACCCCGAGATCCTCGAGCTGCGGTATCAAGGCACGACCGGGTCGTTGCCCCTCACCGAGTTGTTCCACAGTGAGCCCCGAGAGAATCGAATCTTGGGGAAACGCATCGTCTCCCTCTGCAGCGAGTGTGTCCCGCTCTTTGATCAACAGCCAATCCCGCTCGCTCTTCTTGATCTTCACCAGGGTCCAGGTGCCCCGCAGCTTGTAGCCGCGCAACTCGAACAGCAGCTTGCCCTGCTCGAATCCCTCGGCGATGTCGTTCAGCGGTACCCAGACCCCGCGATCCCAGACGATCATCGGTCCGGCACCGTAGTTCCCGGCCGGGATGACATCCTCGAACTCTGCGTACTCGATGGGATGATCCTCGACCTTGACGGCCAAGCGCTTCTCCCTCGGATCCCGCGACGGGCCCTTCGGAACCGCCCACGACTCGAGCACGCCGTCCATCTCCAGCCGGAGGTCGAAATGCAGTTGCCGTGCTGCGTGTTTGTGCACCACGAACACGCGGGTCCCGCGGGCAGTGACCGATCCCGCCGGCTCAGGACTGCGCTCGACGGCGCGCTTGGACCGATAGGCGATCAGCTTATCGGACGAATCGGGCATCGTCTGCTCGAGCCTTCGATTGGATGGACACCGTCATGGCGCTCGACACCTTCATGGCATGAGAGCATCATCGGTCAATGGGGCACTGGTTGCTTGCTCAGGACAAACCGATTCAGTATAGTCATCGCCCCCAGTCGGGTGACCGTCCCATGAGCGCAAGACCCATCAGTGCCGCCACCGTCTCGTTCGGCCTCGTCTCCGTTCCGGTCAAGCTCTACTCGACCGGTGAGTCGAGCGCGCGCATTTCGTTCAACTGGCTACACAAGGACTGCGGCTCCCGGCTCAAGCAGCAATATGTCTGTCGTCAGCATGGTGATGTGGTCGAGAAGGACGACATGGTCAAGGGTTATGAGTTCGCAAAGGACCAGTACGTGGTGTTCACCAGCGACGAACTCAAGGCCCTCGAGCAACAGAGTACCGAGTCCATCGAGATCACGGAATTCGTTCCGGCGGAGCAGGTCGAGCGCCTCTACCTCAGCAAGGCATATTACCTCGGCCCGGACAAGGGCGGCGAACGCGCCTACCGCTTGCTGAGCCGCGCGCTGCGAGAGACCGGGCTCACGGCGGTGGCCAAGTACGCGGCGCGCGGGAAGCAGTACCTGGTGCTGGTCCGGCCTGAGCAGGACGGACTGGTGCTCGAGCAACTGTATTACGCCGACGAGCTGAAGCCGTTTTCGGAAGTGCCGACCGGCGACGGAACCGTGAAGGAGGAAGAGCTCGCACTCGCCGTGCAGCTGATCCGCCAGGCAGCGGCAGCGGAGTTTCGCCCCGAGGCCTACCAGGACGAGGTCCGCCAGCGGATGCTCGAGCAGATCGAGCGAAAGGTCGCGGGGGAGGAAATCACGACGCGGCCGGCGGAGGAACCGCAGACGCAGATCATCGACTTGATGGAGGCCCTCAAGGCCAGCCTCGCGCAGGGGACCGGTAACCGGTCGCAGGATTTCGACGATCAGCGAGAAGCGGGGTAAGCAGTGGACGACCCCAGGGCGGCGGCGCCCCGCTGGCCTGGATCGGTGCATCGAGTACGTTTCTCTCGTGAGGCCGAAGGCTCGCCTCGGCGCGACTGCCTTCGGAACCGGCGACGCACTCCGTGCGTTCCGGGTTGCATGCATCCTCTGGGAACCGCGAGCACTCCGCCATGACCGACGAGACGCTCATCGCCGCGCTGTCCACCCCCGCCGGCTCCGGCTCTCGTCGATCACGCATTTCACTTCCCGCTGATCTTCTCGATCAATCCTGCAAGCGGGTGGGAATCCTGGGGATCGTATTCGCCGGCATTTGGATGTTCGGCTTGGTCATGGCAAACGTCGTGTCACCGCTGTTCCTCGACGATATGCCGTTGCACAGCAGCGCATTCCCGATGCCGGGGAACCTGATCGGCGCTGTTGGGCTGGTCTTGTCCCTTTCGCTGACCCTCATGGCCGGCAAGCTCCGCCATCGACCACAGTTGCTCCTCGACACCAGCCTGGTCTTCATCGTCGCCACGGCACTGCTCGTGGCCATCGTGCAGCAGTGGCAGCCCGAGCCGGTGCCGGGCCGACTGACCTGGATTCCGGTGGTGATCCTGGCGTATCCGGCCATCGCTCCCAACACGCCGGGCAAGATCCTCCTCACGGGGCTTCTCGCGGCCTCGATGGATCCGCTGGGTATGCTCGTCGCAGACCTGCGAGGCGTGCCGTTCCCCCACGACGCCGTCAGCCTGGTGCTGAGTTCCGCACCGAACTACTTCTTCGCGCTGATCGCAGTGGTGCCATCGAAGATCATCCTCGGCCTCGGCCGTCAGGCTCGACGAGCGCAAGAGCTCGGCAGCTATCGCTTGGGCGAGCAGATTGGCAAGGGCGGCATGGGCGCGGTGTACCGGGCCGAGCACCGATTCCTGGCCCGTCAGGCAGCCATCAAGCTCATCAGACCCGAAGTGCTCGGGGTCAGAGACGCCGGCGAACAGCGGGTGCTCCTGGCCCGTTTCCGGCGAGAGGCACAGACCGCGGCCCGGTTGCGGTCGCCCCATACGATCGAGCTGTACGACTTTGGGGCCACCGAGAACGGCTCCTTCTACTACGTGATGGAACTGCTGGACGGGGTGGACCTGGATACCCTCGTCGAGCGCCACGGTCCGGTCCCGCCGGAGCGTGCCATCTCCCTTGTCCAACAGGCCTGTCTCTCTCTCGCAGAGGCGCACGAGGCCGGGCTCGTGCATCGCGACATCAAGCCTTCGAATCTGGTCGCCACGCGGATGGGGGTCGAACTCGATTTTCTCAAGATTTTGGACTTCGGTCTCGTCAAGGGACACGACCGGAACGATCAGACCATGCTCACCCAGCCGCACATGACGACCGGGACCCCGGCATTCATCGCCCCCGAACTGGCGCTGGCCGAGCCAGCCATCGATGGCCGTGCAGATCTCTACGCGCTTGGGTGCGTGCTTTACTGGCTGCTCACCGGCCAGCTCGTGTTCCCCGGGGGCAATCCGGTCAAGATGATGCATCAGCACGTGTCTGATGCCCCCGAAGCGCCGTCCCGGCGCACCGAGCTTGCGATCCCTCCGAACCTCGATGCACTCATCCTCCGGTGCCTCGCCAAGAAGCCCGCGGAGCGACCGGCGACAGCGATGGAGCTCCACGGCCTGCTCGAGGAGGTAACGCTCGACAGGCCCTGGACGGCGGAGCGCGCCCGCCAGTGGTGGAACACGCACCTGCCTGGCAGACCAGGCGACGCACCATGCGATCAGGGAGCGATCGCGGCGGTCATGAGCACATGAGCACACATCCGCGCCGGAGGTATCCCCAGATGCACGCAGGGCGAACAGTGATCACCGCACTCCTGACAGCCCTCGGCCTCACGACGGGATCGGCTGGGCTCGCCGGCCAGGAAGGCATTCCGTCGAGCCGGATCGCGGCCCTTGCACAGCTGAGTGAATCGCTCGAGGCCGTCTCGGCACACGTCTCCCCCGCAGTGGTCGAGATCTGGGTGTCTGCGCTCGGGACGGTGGGGCCGTCGGGCTCGCTCCCGACCCTCGGCCAGCAGGAGCGGCGGGGATCCGGGTTTGTCCTCGCGTCCGACGGCTACGTCGTCACGAACGCGCACGTGGTGCAGGGCGCCCGGCAGGTATCCGTCGTCCTGACGCGGCCCGCAGCGCCCGACGTCCCCGGCCGTTCGATCGTCAAGCCGATCGGCAGGCGCGTTGCGGCAACGATCGTCGGCGTGGACGAGGAGACCGACCTTGCCGTGCTGCGCGTCGACGCCGACAGTCTCCCGGTGCTCGCACTGGCGGACTCGGACTCGCTCCGACCAGGCAACATCGTGCTGGCCTTCGGCAGCCCGCTCGGCCTGGAGAGCTCCGTGACGATGGGCGTGGTGAGCGCCGTCGGCCGTCAACTCGCCGACGACCACCCGATGGTCTATATCCAGACCGACACGCCGATCAATCCCGGCAACAGTGGCGGCCCTCTCGTCGATGTGCACGGTCGGGTGGTCGGCATCAGCACGCTCATCTTCTCCCGTTCGGGCGGGAGTGAGGGCATCGGTTTCGCCGCGCCGAGCAACATCGTGCGGACGGTGTACGAGCAGCTGCGCCGAGGCGGTCGGGTCAGCAGGGGGGTGATCGGCGTGGAGGCGCAGACGATCACCCCGGAGATCGCTGCAGGCCTGAGACTGCCCCAGAATTGGGGGGTGGTCCTCGCCGACGTGTACCCCCGTTCACCGGCGGCGGCGGCGGGGCTCCTCCCCGGTGACGTGATCGCCGCGCTCGACGGTAAGCCGATGGAGAACGCGCGGCAGTTCGACGTCAATGTCTATGGGCGGACGGGCGACGTGATTACGCTGGACGTCCGGCGCGGTCTCGAGCGGCAGTCCGTCAGAGTACGCGTCGTGGAACGCGGCGACGATCCGCGACGCGTCGCGGATCTCGTCGACCGCGATCGCAATCTCGTGCCCGAGCTGGGCGTGCTCGCCCTGGAAGTCGATGAGACCATTGGCGAGATGCTGCCCTGGCTTCGCATGCGCCGCGGTATCGCGATCGCCGCCCGCGCAGCAGGCACGGCACCGGTGCCGAGCGGGCTCGAGTCGGGCGATGTGATTTACGCCGTGAACGGACAGCCCGTGACCACGCTCGCGGGGCTGGCTACCGTCCTGCGGGAGCTGCCCAGCGGCGCGCCTGTCGTAATGCACGTCGATCGCAGAGGACGCCTACGGTACTTCGTGTTCGAGCGGCCCTGAGCCGCGACGCTTCCGCGATATCCGAGCGAGGGTCGGCCACCAGCTTGCGAGGCCGGGTCTTGCTGGGAGTGACGCTCGCGTTGCTCCTGCTCGGAGCCGGCCCGGCCCCAGGACAGGAACCGCCGGCACTACCCGACTCGGCTCGGCAGGGATACGGGCTCAGCTATTGGGGACAGATTCCGGCTCCGTCGGAGAGCAGCATCGCGCCCGCGAAGAACCGCCCCATGCCGCTCTGGGAGGGCGTGCTAGTCTGGCCGTACCGCGTGGTCGCGTTCCCCTTCCGCCTGGTGGCGGACGGCGTCGGAGCAACCATCAGGGCGGTCGACGAGAGCCCCTTCCTCAGGAGGATCTTCAGCTTTCAGGCCCGTGCCCTCAAGGTCAGTCCCGAACTGAACATCGGCGGGCTGTCCGGTTTCGGTGTCGGCGTCGCGATCCAGCGCGACTCCTTGGGCGGGGACGACCATCAACTCCGGTTCAGGATCTCTGGCTCGAGCCAACGGGACGCGCGGGCCACCGTGGGCACGCGGTTTCCGCTTGGACAGAACGGCCGTCTCACCTTGGGGGCTGGTTTCCGGGATCACGCGAACACCCGCTTCTTCGGGATTGGACCCGACGCGGTGGAGCAGGACGAATCACTTTACCGCGAGGTGCAGACATGGGTGGGTGCGATCTACGGGCACCGACTTACCGACCATCTGGTGCTCGCCGGCGCCCTGGAATTCACGTCCTCGTACGCGGACGAGCCACGGGGCGATTTCGCGCCGCCGCTGTCCGAGCGATTCGCCGGCTCGCTGCCGCCTGGGTGGGGCGTCACGACCACAGGCTTCCTCTCGGGACTGACCGTCGAGCACGATGATACCGACGGGACGGCACGACCCAACCGGGGCGGACGGCGCATCGCCCATGCGGCCTATCTGCACAGCCTCCAGGACCAGTGGGCGAGCCACTGGAACTTCCGGCTCGAGGCACAGCAGTTTACGCGGCTGTGGTTTCCCAGCACGGTGCTGGCGCTCCGCGGGGTGCTTACGTGGCTCGAGCCGGTCGGTGATGCTCCCATCCCCTTTCAGCGCCTGCTGAACAACAACGATCCCGACCTCTTCCGCGGGTTCCCGGACCGGCGCTGGCGGGACAAAGGAATTCTGCTGCTCACGGCGGAGTACCGCTGGCCCATGTGGGCCTACGGTCGGGCCGACGGTGCTGGCTTGGACGCCTACTTCCTGACCGACGTCGCACAGGTATTTCCGGAGCTGTCCGCCATCCGTACCGACGACTTCACGTTGTCGTACGGTGGCGGGATCCGGCTGGTGAGCGGCGGCGGGTTTCTCCTGCGACTCGAATACGCGAGGAGTGCCGAGGGGGGCATCTGGCGGCTGCAGAGTCACCAGACGTTCCAGTTCGTGCGGGGCTTGTTCCATGGACGCGATGCGGTTCCGGCACGGTAGGTCGCTCCTGATTCCTGCGGCCTGCGCTGCGTGTGTGCTCGCCGCGGTCAGGGCGGCACCGTATCTCGCAGATGTGCCCGTCGTCTGGCACGCGGACGACCGTCGCGACATTCCGCAGCCGACGCCGCGGGATCCGAATGTGGTCGCCGGCGCGGTCGACGCGACCTTCTTCCGGCCGCTCGGCCGGCTGCTCAATCCCGCACGGCTGATCCGGAAGTTCAGCACGACGCTGGGAGGGCAACCCGCCCACCCAGCCGCGAACGTCAATGCGTTGGACGAGGTCCCGAGCTCGAGTTGGTTCACGAACCGGATCGGTCTGTTCCCGCTCGCCCCCGAGGAGGTGGCACACGGACCGCTGCCCGGCGGGGAACCGGACGTGAGCGGTCTGCTGACGGTGATCAGTGCCAAGACGGAGGGGGTGTCGCCCGGCTTCAACGTCCGCGACCGTTCCGGCAATCGCTTCGTCATCAAGTTCGACCCGCCGGGCTATCCGGGGATGACGACGGCCGCCGACGTCATCACCGGCCGGATACTCCACGCGGCTGGGTACAACGTGCCGCACGATGCCATCCTGCACTTGCGCCGCGAGCAGTTGATCGTCGGACCCGACGTTCGGCTCACGACGGAGGACGGGACGCGCCGAGAGATGACCGACGCCGACCTCGATTCCATTCTGGCACGGGTCCAGCGCTCGCCCGACGGTACCTGGCGGGCGCTGGCGAGCCGATTCCTCTCGGGGACCGATCTCGGACCGTTTGACTGGCGGGGCCGTCGCAAAGACGACCCCAACGACCGTGTGGACCACGAGGACCGACGAGAGCTCCGCGGATTCCGCATGCTCGCCGCGTGGCTCTGCCACTACGACACCAAGCAGGGCAACACGCTCGACATGTACGTCGAGGAAGGCGGACGGCGATTCGTCCGTCACTACTTCATCGACTTTGCGAGCACGCTCGGTGCGGGTGCGTTGGGTCCCGTGCCCACCGCCTGCTGGGAATACAGCGTCGATGTCGGCATGTCGCTTGGGCGGGCGCTGGCGCTCGGACTGTGGCAGGACCCCTGGCGCCAGCTTGACCGGCCCCGTCACCTAGAAGAGATCGGCCGCTTCCAGGCCGAGACGTTCCACCCGATGGCATTCCGACCGATCGAGCCCAACGCCGCGTATGCCAACTTCACCGACCGCGACGGCTACTGGGCGGCGAAGATCATCTCCGCTTTCACGGACGGGCATCTCGCCGCCCTCGTGGCGGAGGGTCAGTACCACGATCCGGCGGCGGCCGCGTGGATGCTGCGCACGCTCGCGGCCCGGCGGGACCAGATCGCCCGGTACTTCTTCGACCAACTTCCACCGCTGGACTTCTTCCGGACCGACGGTTCCGTCATCGAGTTCACGGATCTCGGCAGCCTGCGGGGCCTCTATCCCGAAGAGAGCACGCGCTATCGCTATCGCGTCGGCGACGCCACCCCCGACGGGCGGATCACCTGGCGCCACGGGTGGATCGAGACCGTGGATCGGACGTTGGAGGTGCGGGAGGGGAGCGAAGAGCAGGGTGCGGGTGCCGACACCGGGTTCGTCGCCGCGGAACTCGAGGTCCATCGCGGCGTGCGCTGGAGCGACGCGGTGCGGGTGTTCATCGCCACCAAGTCCGGTCGCGTCGTCCGGGTCGAGCGCTGACGGGCTCCCGTACGGCCGGCCTCAGGACGTCGCCGGAACGTCCACGAAATCCGGCAGGTGCTGCTTCCACCATACTTCTGCGGCTTCCCTGGTCCACGGTTCGCCAGTGTCACAGTCGGCCAGGCGTCGGGCAAGCTCATCCGCGCTCGCCGGGCGGTTCGCGCGGTCCTTCTCCAGGCAGGCCAGCACGATCTCGTCGAGGTCCTCGCTGATCGGGAACTCCGACACGTAGGAGGGGGGCAGCGGAGTGTTCTTAATGTGCGCCACCATCATCTTCATCGGTGTCTCGGCCTCGAAGACCAGACGCCCCGTCAGCAGGTAGAAAGCTACGCAGCCGATACCATAGAGGTCGGAGCGTCCGTCGACGTCGTCGGCCCGCGCTAGCTCAGGGGACATGTACGCCGGGGTGCCGGTGGTGATGTCCGGGGCCGTGAGCTTCGAGCGGTCCTGCCCCTCCCCGAGATCACCTTTCACGAGGCCGAAGTCGAGCACCTTCACGACGTCTGCCTCGCGGCCGACCCAGCAGGAGTACACGTTCGCAGGCTTGATGTCGCGGTGGACCAGCCCCCAGGCGTGTGCCTCGCTCAGCGAGTGACACGCCTGCTGGAGCAGATACACCGTCCGGGCTGGTGGCACCGGACCGAACCGATGCACGATCGACTCGAGGTCGAGACCGCGGAGCAACTCCATCACGGTGTAGAACCGTCCACCGCTGGTGACGCCGAAATCGTACAGCTGGACCGTGTGGGGCGAGTGCAGCCGCGCGGCAGCCTCTGCCTCGCGCTGGAACCGCTTGATGATCGTCTCCGCCGACTCGAACTGCGCTGACTGCAGCGCCTCGGGCCGGATCAGCTTGATCGCCGCTGGCCGGCGCAGCATGTGGTGGTGCGCCACATACACCTCACCCATCCCGCCCCTGCCAAGCAGCTTGCCGAGGCGGTAGCTGCCCAGCTCCCGCGCCTGGCTGACCTGCCTGCTCAGACCGGCGATCACGTGGGTCGGCAGCACCGCCAGAAAGGCGCAGAGATAGTTCGGCAGATAGGTCCAGAGAATGACGGGAAACGACGGGATGTCCACGCCACGCCAGCCGGTGATCGCGATCCCGAGCGGGTCCATGGACGCAGCGGCCAGAGCGGCGGCGAGGGTCCGCGGCCGCGTATTCGGAACGATCATGGGGTGGATCAGGATCAGCACACAGATCCACGAGAGGCCGTAGATGTTTGGCGTCCACTGGTTGACGATTCCGATAGCGAACGCCAGCACCACCTCGTACACCAAGCCGATGTCGAGGGCGACCTGCGGGTTTGCAACCTTGCGCCGGGTGAACCAGAACACGCCGAGCGAGACCGCGATGACGGACAGAGCCACCGGGTTCCCGGGCCAGGGCCACGCGTCATCCAGCGGCGTGTCCGGCGACAGAATCGGCCCCACGACGTTGTTCATCACCAGTCCGAACCCCCAGAGACCCGCCCAGACCAGGCTCGCGATGCCGAGCCGCTTCGACGCAAGCCGCAGCAGGTCGCTTGGCAGCTCGCGCTCGGCCCGCGGATCGGTGGTGCGGAGGAGGGTGTCGGTGGGGCGGTTCTGGTCCATCGTCCGTCCGTGCAAGGTCTGCCGACAACACTACACGATCGCCCACGGGAACGGAACGCGTCGGTGCGAAGGGGACCGCTTGCGGCAGGGGAACACAGGGACCATTCTCCCTGACGTCCTCCCTACAGCCCGCGCCATGGAGCACCGACCCACATGACCGACGAGCAGCGCCCCTCGCCTCTGTCGACGTCACCTCCCGAGATCTGGCGGCCCGCGCGCCGGGCCGCCCAAGCGCTCTCTCGGCCGATCGAGCGATTCCTGCATGTCGAGGCCGCGAGCGGGATCCTGCTCATTCTGGCCGCTGCCATCGCCCTGGTCTGGGCAAACTCCCCCTGGCACGGTGGCTACGAGGGACTGTGGCACACGCCGCTCTCCATCAGTCTCGGTGAGTGGCAGATGGAGCACGACCTGCACTTCTGGATCAACGATCTCCTCATGACCGTGTTCTTCCTGCTGGCCGGTCTCGAGATCAAGCGCGAGTTGGTGCATGGAGCCCTCTCGGATATCCGGCGGGCGGCACTCCCGGTGCTCGCCGCCATCGGAGGGATGCTCGTGCCGGCGGCGATCTTCATCGCT
>JBDHDN010000095.1:0-10632 GCA_039591485.1 Gemmatimonadota bacterium | reverse complement strand
GCAGCCCTGCTCGTTGGCGGGTTCCTGCTGACGTACTACGTCCCCGTCGAGCCCCTCGCCTCGGCGGGATGGATTCCGGCTCCGATACTCGAGGCAGTGGCGCTCGCGCGCTGGTACGCGCGCGAGCACGTGCTGCTCTGCCTCGTCCCGGCATTCTTCATCGCCGGAGCGATCGGCGTGTTCGCGAGCCAGGACGCAGTCATGAAGTACCTCGGGCCGACCGCGAACAAGGTCCTGGCGTACGGCGTCGCCTCGGTCTCGGGCAGCATCCTCGCGGTGTGCTCGTGCACCGTGCTGCCGCTCTTTGCCGGGATCTACAAACGGGGCGCCGGGCTCGGACCGGCCGCCGCGTTCCTCTATTCCGGTCCAGCGATCAACGTTCTCGCGATCATCCTTACGGCGCGGGTGCTGGGCGTCGAGATCGGTGTGGCACGCGCGGTGGGAGCGGTGGCGTTCAGCGTCGTGATCGGTGGCGTCATGGCCCTGGTGTTCCGCTCTGACGAGCGCGCCAGGTCGTCCGGTGCCGCGCTCCAACTCGCACCAGCCACCGGTCGTCCCCTGTGGCAGAATGCGCTTTTCTTCGGCTCTTTGGTGACGATCCTGGTGTTCGCCAACTGGGGTAGTCCTGACGGTGGTACGGGCTTCTTCGCCGCGGTGTACGCTGCCAAGTGGTGGCTCACCGCGCTTGCAGCCGCCGGCCTCCTCGCCGTGTTGATCGCATGGTTCAGTCTGCCCTGGCGCTCGGCAGTGCTCCCGGGCATTACCGTGGCAGGCAGCGGGGCGATCTTCAGCGGCCATCCGGCGGTTCCGTTCACGGTTGGTGCCGTGGGTCTGTCGGCGGTATCCACCAGCCGCGGCGGAGAGCTCGAGGAATGGTTCGCGTCGTCCTGGACGTTTGCCAAGCAGATCCTGCCCCTGCTGCTGCTGGGCGTGCTCGTCGCGGGGTTCCTCCTGGGACGCCCGGGCGAGGCCGGCATCATCCCGGCGACCTGGATCGCGGGCGCCGTCGGCGGAAACTCTATCGGTGCGAATCTGTTTGCGTCGGCTGCGGGAGCGCTCATGTACTTCGCGACCCTCACCGAGATCCCGATCCTCGAAGGGCTGCTGGCGAGCGGAATGGGCAAGGGACCCGCGCTCGCGCTATTGCTCGCGGGACCGGCGCTCTCCCTGCCCAACATGCTCGTGATTCGCAGCATCATGGGTACGCGAAAGACCTTGGTCTTCATCGCCCTCACCGTGATCATGGCCACGCTCAGCGGCATCATCTACGGAGCGATCGTCTCGTGAGACGACGAGCGCGATCAGTGAGCTGACGAGAGAGGAGGAAAGCATATGGAGCTGCGAGTATACGGACCCGGCTGTGCCAACTGCGAGCGTCTCGAGCGCCACACGCGCGAGGCCATCGCCGGCCTTGGAAGGTCCGTCGAGATCACGAAAGTGACCGACATCGGCGCCATCGCGGACGCCGGAGTCATGCGGACACCGGCCCTCGGAATCGACGCGACCCTGCTCTTCCAAGGCAGAGTACCACCGGTGGATGAACTGACGACATTGCTGGCCGACGTCCTCTCTTGGACGGAAGACACCGGCTGATCCGAACACCGCCGCGCTTGCGGCGGCGCCGATCGCGCTTCAGCTTGAATCATCCACGCGGCGGGCGGACTGTCGTTCGACACGCGACGGGACGGCAGCGGAGGAGCGGCACTCTCTCCTGGGTATCCGAAAGGAGCACACCATGGGGGGCATCAACGTCGGACGCCGGCTTGCCGGCGGTGTCCTCGCTGGAATCGTCATGTGGGGATCCATCGGCCTCATCGAGATGATCGTCGCCACGCTGGCCGGTGGGTGGATCTACCGAGAGGCCGGGACCGCGCCGACCGGCGCGGTTTGAGAACGCCCGATGCCCTCGGCCCTCCTGATCGTCGCGTTCGTCTCCGCCACCCTGGCGGTCGGCTTTCTCTTCGCCGGCATCGTCGCCCTGAAGCGGCGGCGGCTGTTCGGATTTGCTTCCGGCGTGATGGTGGCGCTTCTGCTTCTCACCCTCGCGGCCCTGATGGGCACCATTACGGTGGCGACCCAGGGGTACCGCGCACTGACGCGCGAGGAGCTGGCGGCGACGGTGGAGGTGCGGCCCACGGGGGCACAACGGTTCACGGCCACCTTCACTTTTCCCGACGGTCGACAGGACACGTTTGCGCTCACGGGCGATCAGATCTACGTCGACGCACACATCCTGAAGTGGAAACCGATCGCCAACGTGCTCGGACTACACACGGCATATGAGCTGGATCGGGTCGGGGGACGCTACGTCGAGCTCGAGTCCGAGCGCGACAGCGCGCGGACTTTGCACTCGCTGTCGGCAGACAAGCCGTTCGACATGTTCAGCCTGCGCCGCCGATGGTCGGTCTTTTCACCCCTACTCGATACGGAGTACGGGTCGGGAACCTTTCTCATGGCCGACCGCGCGGCAACACTGGAGGTCCTGGTCTCCACAACAGGCCTCTTGATTCGCACGGTTCCTCAGCCGTAACCAGCGGGACCTGTCGGGTCCGCAGAAGGCGGGCCACCTCGTTGGGGATCCGGCTGCGTGCTTACCTTTCCCTCATGAGGGGTCGAGGCACCACACCGCCCGATTCTATCGGGGAGGAGATCGCCAGCAGCGTGACCCACGGCGTGGGCGGACTGCTGGCCATCGCTGGCCTGGCCGTGCTCGTCACCTTCGCGGCCATCCGGGGCAGTGCGTGGCATGTGGTCGGGTGCAGCATCTTCGGCGCGACGATGGTACTGCTGTACACGAGCAGTACGCTGTATCACGCCATACGTGCACCCCGGGCCAAGCAAGTCCTGCGGCGACTGGACCACGCCGGGATCTTCCTCCTGATCGCCGGTACCTACACGCCCTTCACGCTCGTGAGCCTGCGGGGGCCGTGGGGTTGGTCGCTGCTCGGCGTGATCTGGGGACTGGCGGTCCTCGGTATCCTGCTGCAGTCGGGCTCGCGGCGTCACCCGGTGCTATCCGTGGCGCTCTACGTCGCGATGGGCTGGACAGTCCTGATCGCGATTCGGCCGCTGCTGTCCAGCCTCCCACGCGGCGGGCTCGTCTTGCTCGTACTCGGCGGCCTCGCCTACACGGCAGGCATTGCGTTCTACGCCTGGCGGCGGTTGCCCTTCAACCACTCGATCTGGCATGGCTTCGTACTGGCGGGTACGGTGCTGCATTTCTTCGCGGTTCTGCGCTACGTCATTCCGGCAGGCGGGTGATGGCGACCGCGCTCCTCGCCGGCGCCTCGGGCCTCGTCGGAGGCGAGTGTCTGAAGTTGCTGTGCGATGAGCCACGTTACACCCGTGTTCGGGTGGTGACACGCCGCGACCTTGGTCGCCAAGTCAGCCACCCAATGATCGAACAGATCATCGTCGATTTCGATGATCTCGACGCTTCGAGCGACATGCTGCGCGCAGATCACGTGTTCTGCACTCTCGGCACCACGATACGGAAGGCCAAATCGCAGGACCGGTTCCGAACGGTGGACTACGGCTATCCTCTCGCCCTTGCACGACTGACGGCTGCGAACGGCGCCACGCATTTCTCGCTGGTCAGCTCGCTCGGCGCCAACCCCGATTCGCGGTTCTCTTACTCGCGCGTGAAGGGAGACCTGGAACAGGCCCTCGCCGACCTGGCTCTTCCCTCGCTGGCCATCTTCCGGCCCTCGGTCATCGCCGGCGAACGGGGGGAATCGCGGCCCTTCGAGCGACTTGCGGAGCGACTCCTCACGTTGGCCCCGCGTTCGGTCCGGCCGGTGTCGGCCACGGAGATCGCCGCCGCGATGGTCACGGTGGCGGCAGAAGAGCCGCCAGGGCTTACGATCGTTCTGTCGCGGGACATCCCGGACCGCGCCAGATCCACGCGAAGCGACCAGTGAGCGTTGCGCGGATGCGTGCACGCAACGCGTCGATCGCCTCATCGGCATCGGACGGTATGACAGTCGCGCCCGGATCGGCCCGGGACCGGGGTTGGGCGATCCACGTCACGACCGCGAACGGCTGGGGCACCCGACGGCTGACACGTCCCGACGGATTCGGTCGCGACCTCACTTGGCTCCCTCCACCCTGAGCCGGGGTGAGCCGTGCGCGCGAACGACTACGATACGGTTGCCGACCTGTACGACACCTACGTACGCGCAACGAGCGATATCCCTTTCTTCGTTCGTAAGGTTGCTGCCGCAGACGGTCCAGTGCTCGAGCTGATGGCCGGTACCGGCCGGATCAGCGCTGCGATCGCACCGCAGGCATACACCCTTACCTGCCTCGATCGCTCCAGCGCCATGCTGCGGCGGCTCGTCGGTCGAAAGACCGGCGCCGTCACGGTCTGCGCCGACGTGCGAGCCCTCCCACTGCGACCGCACTTCGGTCTCGTGCTGCTGCCATTCCAGTCCTTTGCGGAGGTGACCGCTGCGGCAGATCGCGAGTTGGTGCTCCGGGAGATCGTCCGAGTCCTGCGACCTGGCGGGCGGGTCATCTTGTCGCTACACAACCCCGCGATCCGAAGGCACACGCTGGACGGTGTCGAGCGGATACTCGGCACGTACGTGCTTCCGCACGGGGACACGCTGGAAGTGCGGATCAACGCAGCGCTCGATACGGAAGGACTCGCCATTGCCCGACAGTCGTACCGCGTACGCGATCCGGACGGCGTGCAGACAGACGAGCGAGAGCTCGTCCTGCGCTTCGTGCTGTTGACGCAGCGCGACTTCGAGGCATTGGCAGGAGGGGCGGGACTCCAGACCCTCGAGCTCCTGGGAGACTACGATGGCTCGCGCTTCGATCCGACGTCGAGCCCGTACATGATCTGGACCCTGCAGCGGCGTTGACGCGGCACCGCCGGGCAGGGCCAGCGAGATGAAGAGGCAGGAGTCCCGGCTGTTGAGGGAGGTCACGATGATGAGCGCTGAGGAGCTCGAACGACAGCTCGCCGACGAGCAGATCGTGCCACTTGCAGTCGGTGAGTGGGAGGCTCTCGCGGGCACATTCGAGGAAATCGCGTGCCATCATACGATGGTCGCCGGCGACCTCGTGGTCGTGCGGACCCGAGCCGGACTCGCGGCGGTCGAACGACCGACACCCGATGAGCGCGTCGTGAGACTCCTCGGTGACGAAGCGACAGCTCAGTCGTTCGTCGAGCACCGGATGGCCCAGTACGAATGGATGTGGGACGGGTGTGGCTGCAGGGTGGACTACTACGCGTGATGCCGCGTACGAGACCGACCCGTGGCGACGAGGCGTCCCCGACGTGCGTCTGGGACTGGGTCGCCGTCCTCAGCGCAGCCGCTGTCCTCGTCGCCACCGTTGCCGTCGGCCGCGGCGGGAGCGCACCGTTGCGCTGGGTAGGAGCCGTCGTCCTCGCGCTGGCGATCCCCCTCATTGTCGCACCGTTCTTCCTGCTGTCGCGGCACGGTGGGGTCGCCCCCGGGGCTCCGTACTACGACACGTCGAAGGTGGTCACCATCGGTCCTTATGCGTTTGTGCGCCACCCGCAGTACCTCGGCTACATGTTGTTGGTGCTCGGGTTTGCCTTGGTGTCACAGCATCTCTTGACGGCCATGCTCGGCGCCATCGCGGTCGGGACACTGTGGGTGCACACCATCAGGGAAGAGCGACAGTGCGAGCGGCGGCTCGGTGACGAGTATCGGGCGTACGCGCGGCACGTACCGCGGTTCAACCTCCTGCTGGGATTGGTGCGGTGGATACGCGGTCGCCGCGACGGACCGGAACTGCCATAGCCGCATTGTGCACGGCGCTCACACCTCGTACTCTCAGCAGGAGTCTCTCGCGTAGGATTGACGCCATGACCGACGAAGCCACCCCTCGACGTGCGGCGACGCGAATCCCGGAAGTGGATCGGAGGGCGTTGCTACGACTGGCACGCCGTTCGATCGTGGATTACCTGGAGCATGACACGTACCCGGAGATTCCCACCGGTTCCGGTGCCATGCTCGCGCCCAGAGCTGCGTTCGTTACACTGCGACACCGCGACACGCGCGCCCTGCGGGGATGTGTGGGACAGGTGAGTGTGAAGGGCCCGCTTGCACAGGCAGTCATGCACATGGCAGTGGCGGCGGCGACGCAGGACCCCCGCTTTTCGCCCGTTCAGGCTGACGAGCTACCGCAGCTTCGTATCGAGATCAGCGTTCTCAGCGACATGACACCGATCGCACCCGATCGCATCGAGGTCGGGCGCCACGGCCTCTTGCTTCGCTGGGGCGGGCGTTCAGGCCTGCTGCTTCCCGGAGTCGCTGTCGAGCACCGCTGGTCGCGTGAGGAGCTCCTCACGGGCCTGTGCCGGAAGGCTGGGGTACCGGACGGTACCTGGAGCAATGGTGACGCTGAGCTCTTGGCCTTCGAGACCGAGACGTGGGAAGAAACGGACTGAGGCGGACCGCCAACGGCCGAGACGGACGGATCGAGGAATGACTGATTGGTTCGAGAACGAGAGCTTCTGGGAAACGCTCGAGCGCTTCTTTTTTTCGCACTTCCGCAGTGACGACCAGGCGGAGGAAGAGCTGGAACGGATCGGGCGGCTCATTCCCCTGCGTGAGGGAGCTACCGTGCTCGATCTCGGGTGCGGACCGGGACGCCACGTCGTCCCGCTAGCCCGGCGCGGCATGGTGGTAACCGGTGTCGACCGCACGGAGCGCTACCTTACGCGGGCCCGCGAGCGCCTTGCAGCCGAAAAGCTCGGTGCCGAGTTGATCCGGGAGGACATGCGGCACTTCGTGCGGCCGACGTCCTTCGACGTCGCGCTGAACCTGTTCAGTACGTTCGGCTACTTCGCCGAGCGCGATGATGACGACCGCGTATTGCGGAACGTCTTCGCGTCGCTCAAGCCCGGGGGCGTCATCGTCATGGAAATGCTCGGCAAGGAACAGATCGCGCGCGATTACCAGGAGCGGATCTGGTACCCGAGCGCCAATGGCGACGAGTTCCTGTTGGAGGAGCATGCGGTGATCGACGGGTTCCGTGGCATCGAGAACACGTGGACGGTCATCCGCGACGGTGAGCGACGCACCTTCAGCGTCACCGTGCGCATCTACTCCGGGGTCGAGCTGGAAGACGCGTTGCATCGCGCAGGATTCGCGCAAGTTCGGTTGTACGGCAGTCTCGACGGCACACCGTACGATCACGAGGCCGAGCGACTCGTCGCGATCGCCGAGAAGGAGAGGCAGTGACGGCCTCCGGCTCGGGCGGGCCCACCGGCCTCGTCAACGTCGATCTCCTCCCTGACAACACCTGTTTCGGCTGTGGGCACGGCAATCCGCGGGGGCTCAAGATCGAGCTCACGCGCGACCCTGAGTTGCCGGATCGGCTGATCGGCAGGCTGGATACCGACGAGCTGTACGCCGGGTTCCCGGGCATTACGCACGGCGGCGCCTTGGACGCGGCCCTCGACTGCCTCGCAGCCTGGGTCCCGAAGGTGCTGCGGTCGGGCTCGAAAGCCCTTTGGATCCTCCGCTCCGCGCGGATCACGTACCACCGACCGGCGCACGCGGGGCTGCCGGTTCGGCTGAGCGGTGCGATCGTATCCGAGGCAGGCCCGGCCGCACCGATGGTCATCAGCTGCCAGGCCCGGAGTGAATCCGACACGCTCCTCGCGGAGGGGGAGTTCAAGGTCGTGCCGCTCACACCGGAGAAGTTCCTCGCCGTCGCGGGCATCGACACGCTGCCGCCCAACTGGGCAGCGCTGTTCGCACTCCCGTGAACGGGGCCAGCAACTCCCGGGACGGAGACGACTCCATCCTGCAGGAACAGATCCAGTACTATCGACAGCGCGCCGCGGAGTACGACGACTGGTACGAACGGCGCGGACGCTACAATCGCGGGGAGAAGCACCGGGCGGCCTGGACCTTGGAGCTTGGCGTGCTCGAGCGCACGCTGCTCGGCCTCGCACCCTACGGATCAGCGCTCGAGCTGGCGTGCGGCACCGGACACTGGACCGAGCTCATCGCGCGCCACGCGAAGCACCTCACCGCGGTCGATGCGGCTCCCGAGGCACTCGCCATCGCGCGTGAGGTCGTGTCCGGCACGCTCACGGATGTCGTGCGATCCGACGTGTTCGCCTGGCGGCCGCAGCGCCGCTTCGACTTCATCTTCTTCGGATTCTGGCTGTCACACGTGCCCGACGAGCGGTTCGACGCATTCTGGCGGCTTGTCGACGATGCCCTCGCCCCGGACGGGCGCGTCTTCTTTGCCGACAGCCTCTACACGGCCGACTCCAGCGCAGTGGACCACCAACCCGATCGCTCGGGCGCCGTGGAGCGGCGACTCAACGACGGACGCGCGTTCCGCGTGGTGAAGGTGTTCCACGACCCCAGGGTGCTGGAGCGTCGCCTGCACGCGCTGGGTTGGCAGGGCCGCGTCGGGACCACCGGGCGGTTCTTCCTCCACGGCCTCATGCGCCGGCGCGCATGAGTCTCCGGAGAAACGACTCCGGGTCGTTGAGGAACGCGCGTGTCAGCGCAACGTGGTCGAGGTCGTCCCACGCTACCCGCGCAACCGGTGTCTCGTCGAAGCTGTAGATTGCCGCCCCTGGCATCGCGAGCAGGATGGGAGAGTGCGTGGCGATGACGAACTGCGCATCCTGACGCACCATGTCGAGCAGAAGCGCCAGTAGCCCCAGCTGGTTTTGCGGTGAGAGCGGTACCTCGGGCTCGTCGAGCAGGTACAGTCCACCTGGCGCGAACCGGCTCGCGAACAACCCCAGGAATGCCTCGCCGTGTGAGCGGGCGTCCGGGTCGGCGCCGTAGCGGCGGGTCATGTCGGCGAGACCAGCCGCTGCCGGCCCGCGCGCCAGTTGCTTGGCATAGGGAGACCGGTCGGCATACTCCCGCTCCAGCTCGCTCAGCCGCTCCTCCAGCTCGCGTCGCTCCCGCTCCAGTCGCCTTTGAAAGCCGAAGAAGTCTTCCGCCCGGAGGAAGAACCCCCGCCGGGTACGCTTCGTCCACGCAAGCTGCAGCGCCTTCCCGAGCGCACGCTGCCGGTCGAGCGTGCGGTCCCGGGGGCCTTCCTCCGACCCCACGAAAGGCAGCCCAACCGCCAGTGCCAGTGCCTCGAGCAGCGTCGATTTGCCGGAGCCGTTCTCGCCCACGAAGAACGTGACCGCCGCCGAACAGTCGATCACCTCGAGCGCTGCAATCGCTGGCACGTCGAACGGGAATCCGCCGGGACGGTCCTCGGCCGAGTGCTTCCACGAGACGGTGTGCAGGCGAGACATGGACCTCGAATGTCACGCCGCGAGCGAGCAGTGGGAACCCCTCTGTCAGAGCCTTCGATCTGTCCTCTCGAGAGGACATATCGCTCACGGAGCATACCTGGCGCCAACACTCTAAGTTGCTGATATGTTGACACTTAGGTACGAGGCTGCACCTGGCACGCGCTCTGCACTCTGGGGGGGCGAGCGTGGTTGCCGACTGTCTCCCACGCATGGGAGGTCCGCATGAGACGAATCGTCGTTGGACTATTGGCCCTCACAGCGGCCGCCTTCACTGAAGCCGACGCGCAGCACGTGCGCGTCTCCGTCGGCGTGGCGCGACCAGGAATCCGCGTTGCGGCTGAGTTCGGCACGCGCCCGGTGGTTGTGGTCCGCCCGGTCGAGCGCTACTGCGAGTGGTACCGGGGTGCGCGGTACTGCTGGGATGCGGTGCCGCACCGCGTCGGGCAGCCGGTGATCGTCTATGTGGATGGCGTCCGGCAGCATCACGTGAAGCGCCATCAGCGTCACGCCCGCGTCGTGGTAAGCCGCTGGGCCCGTCGCGCTCCGCCCGCACACGCGAGAGCGTGGCAGCGAGCCCGATGGGCGCCGCCGCACGGCGTGCGTGTGGTGTACGTGCGTTAGCTAATTCCCCGTCCCGCCTCCAACGACCCCGGCCCGCCCCCGCGGTGCCGGGGTCGCTCCGTTCAGCACATCCATGCCTGTCGCTCGGTCGTCGAGTGATGCACGTTCCTCGTCGTGACGCGACACGCGGACCCACTCACCGGAGCGCAGGAATCGAGCACATGATGGATCTTGTCGAGACCGTGATCGAGGCCGAGCGACGGATCCGCCCTTACATCCGCGAAACGTACGTCGAGCGCTCGAGCGTCCTGGGTGAGCGCAGCGGCGCCGAGGTCTATCTGAAACTGGAGAACCTCCAGCACACCGGGTCGTTCAAGGCGCGCGGTGCGATGAACCGTGTCCTGGCGATGTCATACGACGAACAGCAGCGCGGCGTGATCGCCGCCTCGACCGGAAACAACGGAGCAGCAGTGGCCCGCGCGGCACGGGAAGTCGGGATACCCTGCACCGTCGTCGTGCCGGAGCACGCCGACGAGTCGAAGCTGGCCGCGATCCGGCGGCTCGGCGCCACCATCGATCTCAGGGGCCACGACTGCGTCGAGTCGGAACGATACGCGCGCCGGCACTGCGCCGATCACGGGATCACGTACATCTCCCCCTACAACGATCCGCTGGTGATCGCGGGTCAGGGAACAGTGGCGCTCGAGCTCGCTCGGCAGCTCGAGCGGATCGACGCGGTGTTCGTCTCGCTCGGCGGCGGCGGGCTCGTGTCCGGGATCGCCGGTTACCTGAAGGGCACGGGTCTC
>JBDHDN010000094.1:0-10642 GCA_039591485.1 Gemmatimonadota bacterium | reverse complement strand
AGCGGAGCGATCGCCCTGGCTCGGTACCGCGGTGGACCCGACTCGGTGACACTGGTCCAGCACGTGCGGGCAACCTGCGACGTGCTGCTCGCTCCCGGCGCCCACTTCGGGTGCGAGGGCGCCATCCGTTTCGGATTCGGCAATGCGGGAGCGGAACTGGAGGCGGCTCTGGCGATACTCGAGCCGACCCTGCACGAGCTGCTCATGTGAGGCAGGCCGCCGATAGCGCGCTACCGCTCGGCATCCATGACGACTCCGACTTCCTCGAGCACGGTGGCGATTGCCTGCAGCAGCGTCTCCAGTTCGTACGGCTTGCCGACAACCGGCCGGCCCGTCCCCTCCAGGAACGCATGCATCGCCGGCACGGTGAACTCCCCCGTGACGAAAACGAACCGGCGCGCGAGGTGCGGCAGGCGCTCCTCGACCTGCTCGAAGAGGGCACGCCCGCCCGGCCCCGGCAGTCGGGGATCGCACACGATGCAGTCGAACGTCTCACCGCTGAGTGTCTCCCACGCCTCCCGCCCGTCCACGACCGCCGTGACACGGTGGCCGAGGGCTCGTAACAGGCGTGCAAGTACAATGCGGTTGCCCTCATCCGCCTCCACCACCAGGATCCGCGCGGGCCGTGCGGCGGCGTCCCTGAGAACGCGCCATACGGGTGGCGGGATCTCGGGCGCATCCGAGGAAACCCGATGCGCGAGTGCACTGGTGATCTTGGATGCCCGCTGGATCTCGTGCGTGACCCGCTCGGTGTGCCCGTGCTGCTCGTCTGAAAGCCTCGTGCGCTCGAGCGCCTCAACGGAAAGGGCAATGGCGCTCAACCGATTGTTGAGGCCTCCCACGGCCTGGTGCACGTGGTCGCGGACGAACTGCACCCAGGCAGTTACCAGCTCGGCGGTCGGCTGATCTGTCCGTTGCGACGGGGGAGACTCGCTGCGTGCGGCGTCCCCCGAGCCTTCCGTGCGCTTCCGGGTTCGGCGCCGCTCGAGGACGAGCACCAGCGCCGTGACGCAGGCAAGCGCGCCGAGCAGCAGGTCGAGCGGGCTCGGCAGCCGCTACCGTCCGGCCCGGAAGAACAGGATACGGTAGATTCGGCCCCCGCGGTCGTCACTCACGTAGAGCGAGCCATCCGGCCCTTCGGCGACGCCCACGGGACGGTGGTCCGCCTCCCGCGGTCCCATGATCTCTCCCGCGAAGCCTCGCGCGAACACCGTCCACCGACCGGTGGGCCCCTGTTCATCGAATCGGGCGAGTGCCACGTTGTAGCCCTCCTGCGGAAGCGGTGCGCGGTTCCACGAACCGTGGAATGCAATGAACGCGCCTCCTCTAAAGGCCGCGGGGAACTGCGTCCCCTGGTAGAACATCAACCCGTTCGGCGCCCAGTGAGCAGGGAACGCGATCAGGGGGTCATCCATGTCGCGGCACCGCCTGACCCGCTGCCCATCGCCGCCGTACTCGGGCGCGAGCACCTTCCGCTCGAGCTGTCCATCGTAGTAACAGTACGGCCAGCCGAAATCGCTGCCCTCCTCGATGCGCACGAACTCCTCTGCCGGTTTCTCCGCGTTCGCATAGTCGGTGTAGTACTCCGGCCAGAGCGTGGACAGCTGATCGCGGCCGTGCACCACACCGTACAAGTGACCGTCCTGCGGACGGAACGCGAGCGCCACCGTATTGCGCAGGCCGGTGGCGAACCGCTCCCCGTCGGCCTGGGTTTGCCCCATGCGGTTCGCATCGAAACGCCAGATCCCGGCCCGAGTCTCCAGCTCATCGCACGGATCCTTGCCCGGGCTGCCGGCTGTGCGGCGCTGTTCCTGACACGCGTTCGAAGGAGAGCCAATGTTCACGTACAGCCAGCCGTCGTCGTCGAGCGCGATACTCTTCGCACGGTGACTGGATTCCGCCGGCAGCCCGCTCACAACGGTATCGGCGGGGCCGGCAGGCTCGAGCGCTCCCCTCCGCCACGGATACCGCACCACCGCGTCACTGATCGCGTAATAGAGATACCCGTCGCGTAACGCGATCCCATTGCCGGAACCCGATGCGAACCGTGCCTCGACATCCGCGCGCCCATCACCCGTCGTATCGCGGAGCACGACGATGCCGCCGTCACCCGCTCGGCCGCCGGAGAGCGCCACGATCACGTCACCGTTGTCACTGACCGTGAGATGCCGCGCCCGGCCCACCTGGTCGGCGACGACCAGTGCACAGAAGCCTTCCGGCAGCACGAGCCCTGCATTGTCGTCGTCACACGGTGGGAGCTCCTGGGCGCGGACGGGTGCCGCCGCGGCCAGCAGGAACACGATGCTGAGGACCGCTCGACGGATTCCGGGAACCGGACAGGGAGTTGGCACGACCATGACATCACTCACGACTCGAGAGTTCGCATGCGATCGGGGAAGTTTGTAATAATGCCACAGACTCCGAGCGCGCGCAGGCGCCGCGCCTGAATCGGATCATCGACGGTCCAGACATGCACCGGCCGACGTTTCCGCCGGGCGGCCGCGACGAATCGCGCATCAACGATGGTGCGGCGTCCATGGCGCTCCGGAACGGTGAAGGCCTCGTGTGACCCACCCACCCCGATCCCGACCCGTGAGGCGAGCAAGGCAAGGGCCGTCTCCCGGCGAGACGCGGACAGGTGGAAGTCGCGGATGCCGAAGGGCACGAGAGCGCGCGCAACGAAGGAACCCACCAACACCCGACCTGACGCCGAGTGGCGCCGAAGCGCCGCGACGACCGCCGCGGCTGCCCGCGCCTCCTTGACCTCGACAATGAGCGGCACACGCTGAAACTCCTCGAGCACACCGTCCAGCGTGGGCACCGACTCACCCTGGCCCGCGTCGAGGCGCTGCAGGCCCTCCAGGTCCTGCTCGGCAACGAGACCACTGCCGTTGGTTGTCCGGTCCACCGACGCGTCATGCATGACGATGGCCACTCCGTCCCGCGAGAGTCTGACGTCGAGCTCGAGCGCATCGGCTCCCATGGCAAGCGCCTCCCGGAAGGCGAGGAGCGTGTTCTCCGGGCAGTGGCCAGATGCTCCGCGGTGGCCGACGATTGGGCGAGCAGCGGGATCGAGCAGGATCATGTCCGGCGGCCGCCGCCTGGGCTACGCTCTGGGGCAGTATCGATCGAAGGCCGCGATCAGCTCTTCAGCGATCTCGGCGGCCATCCGACCCTCGATGTCCCGGCGCTCGAGCATGTGCACCAGCCGACCGCCAACGAAGAGCGCGATGTTCGGCGAGGACGGCGCATAGCCTTCGAAGTAAGAGCGGACCCGGTCGACAGCCTCGACCTCCATGCCGGCGAACACCGTGACGAGGCGATCGGGAATCACGGTGTGCCGGAGTGCCGAGGCGACGCCCGGGCGCGCCATGCCGGCCGCACACCCACAGACGGAGTTGACGACCACGAGCGTCGGCCGGGGCTCCGACCCCAGAACGGCATCCACGTCCCCGCGTGTGAGCAACTCCTCGAACCCGAGGTTCGTCAGTTCTTCCCGCATCGGTCGCACGAGGATCGGGTTGTAGCGCACGGTTTCTAGCTCCGGCATGGGGACAAGTACAACCTTCGGCTTCACAATACTCGCACGGCGGGTGGGGGTTCCGTCAGCTGCGCGGCCTCCAGACTTCCGCCCGGCCCGTCAGGTCAACGCCGGGAAAACACTCGGGATGGAGCAACGCCCCCAAGATCTCGACGCCGTCCACGGCACGCGGACCCGACCTGTTGAAGTAGGCTGAGCCGTCGACGATCCAAATCTGTCCCTCCGCGGCAGCCTGTGGGGCGGCGCGCTGCAGGGCCTCGGCATGGTCATCGGCGTCGCGTCGTGATGTGGCCACGTCGAAGCCGCACGGCATGACAATCACCATGTCCGGCTCGAGCGACTCCAGGTAGGCCCACGTGACCTGACGTGACGGCTCGCCCCGCTTCACGCCCCCGAGCGGATGCCCGCCTGCGGTCTCGATCATCTCGGGCGTCCAGTGTCCCGGCAGAAACGGTGGTGCGAGCCACTCGATGGCGAGCACCGAGACCGGAGGCCGGCCAGCGACGGCGCTCCGCACGGTCGCGAGACGCTCATGCGCACGATCGACTAGCGCACGGGCCCGCTTGGAAGCTCCGGCGGCCTCCCCCACTTCGTGCACGGTCCGAAGCACCCCGTCCAAGGAGTGGGCGTCGAGCGAGAGAATCCGGGGGGCCGGTTCGAGAATCCGAGCGGCCTCGGCCGCGAGCGAGGTCGGAACGGCGCACACGTCGCACACCGCCTGCGCGAGTACGAGATCGGGCTCGAGGCGCCGGAGAAGGTCGGCATCGAGCTCGTACACGCTCCCGTACGCCTCTCTGGCCTGCCGCACGGCTGCGTCGATCTCGGCACTCGAGCGACCGACGACGTCGAAGCGGGGCCGGCTGACCCTGGGCCGATCGAGCGCTTCGGGCGGGTAGTCACATTCGTGCGAAATCCCGACGACTCCATCGCCAAGTCCGAGGGCGAACGCGATCTCCGTACCACTCGCAAGCAGTGAGACGATCCGCATGGGTCGGATGACTACCCTGGTCCGACCGGTGCCGCAAGCCGCTTGACACGATCGCTGACCCGGTTCAAGATTGCGGGCGTCAGCGGTTTCACACCCGATTCTCTGGAGAGTCTTGTCATGGCCTACGTAATCGCCGAGCCCTGTATCGGCACGATGGACCGCGGATGTGTCGATGTCTGCCCGGTGGACTGCATCTACGAAGGCGAGGATCAGCTCTATATACACCCCGACGAGTGCATCGACTGTGGCGCCTGTGAGCCGGAGTGCCCGGTCAATGCGATCTACCCGGAAGAGGACGTACCAGAGGAGTGGCACAGCTTCATCGAGAAGAACCGCCAGTACTTCGAGACTGGGGAAGAGCGCCAGGTGGCCCAGGGTCGCGGCGGGTGATCCTCTGCCCCGGATTCGACGCTCCCGAGCGGCCCCGCGAGTTCCTCGTGGGGCCGTCCTGCGTCAGGGGATCCCTGCGTCCTCCTCGCCCTGCTCTCTCAACATCAGGGTCGCCGAGGCCGGGCACAGCTCGGTGAACTCAGCTGACCCCTGCACGGCCGGGTCGGCTTGACTCCGCGGGATCGCCCGAAACCCAAACGCGCGGAAGTACTTCGCGGCGTTCTCGGTCAGCAAGTAGAGGCGCACCATACCGCGCTGTTCGGCCACGGCGAGCACCCTCCGTGTGAGGCGTGCCCCGAGCCCCCGTCCCCGCCATTCAGGATCGACCGCCACCGAACGTAGCAGTCCGACATCGCCGTAGCGCTCGAGTCCGGCGCAGCCAACCACGCGCTCACCGGCCACAGCTACCAGGAACTCGGCGCCGGGCGCCTCGATGCCGGTCGTCGGGAGAGACGAGGCAGACAGCAGTTGCTGCACGGCAACGTGATCAGCCGGCATACGGGGCCGGATGGTCGGGGTAGGCTCGTGGCTCACGAGCCCAATCTAGATCCGGGCCATCTGGGGCGAAACCTCCACCGACCCGCCCGCGTAGGGCCGGATGAACAGAACGGTCGTCTTCTCGAGCATGGAGCACGCATGCGCAAAGTGATCGCAGCCGTCCCCGTTGCCATGATGGCAGGCTATCTCGCCTTCTCGGGCGCATCGGGCTCGGGAGAGGAGCGTCGTCATAGTACGGCGCCCGACGCTCCCAATCCCGCCGCCAGCGCTGCAGCCATGCAGGCGGAGGTCGTCCACGCCGTCGAGCAGGCACACGTCGCCGCCGCCGCCGCACGCAGCGCGGCTGCCTCCGCACGAGCCGCTGCCGTGGTTGCCGAGGCACGGCCCGGGAGTGTGCGGGTACACGCCGCAGCCGATGCGCACGCCACTGTCTCCGTCTCGCTCGACGGCCTACTCGAGATCATCGCGCAGGAGCTCGAGCGTAGCGCCATTGACGGTTCGGCAGCGGAGCTCCGCCACCTCGACATTTCCGTCTCGGCTCTGGCCGAGCTGGCCACCGAGCTGGAGGGCATGGCGGATCTCCACGTCACCGACAGCACCGTGACGATCATTGGCTCTGCCGACGGAGCGAGCGTGCGCGTGCACATCTCCGAGGAGGAACCACCGCAGTAAGCGACCACTGGCCCCAGGGCACCCCTCACAGCCGTTGGACACAGGGATAACGGGTATGAAACGTCGCACGAAAGCAGTGACAGCCATCGTCTCGATCGCGGTCGTCGCAGGGTTGGCGCTCGTCGTCAACGCCTCGCGCGGTGACGGCCGGGACACCGACGTCAAGACGGTGACGGTCGAGCGCATGACCATCGTCGACAAGGCGCTCGCCGTTGGGCGCATCGAGCCTGAGATCGAGATCTCCGTCAAGTCACAGATCTCCGGTGTCGTGCGGCGCATTCTGGCGGAGGAGGGCGACTTCGTCCGAGCGGGCGATGCGCTCCTCGAGATCAAGCCGAACCCCACACCGCTCGAGCTGGCCGACGCCAGGCGGCAGCTCGAGCTGCGGCAGATCGAGCTCGATAACCTCGGGCGCGAGCTGGAGCGCCAGCAGGCCCTCAAGCAGCAGGGCTTGGTGTCGGACCGGGAGTTCCAGGAAACAGAGCAACGGCACGCGGAGCGGGCAATCCAGCTCGAGATGGCGCGCGAGCGCCTGACGCTCCTCGAGGAGGGCAAGCTCACTACTGCGGACGACCAGGTCGAAACGGTGATCCGCTCGCCGATCGACGGGTTCGTCCTCGAGCAGAGCGTCGAGGTAGGAGATCCCGTCGTACCACTGAGCACGTATCAGGAGGGCACCGTCCTGATGACGATGGCCGAGATGGACCGGCTGCTCTTTCGCGGCACCGTGGACGAAATCGACGTGGGGCGCCTGCGCGAAGAGATGCCGGTCGACATCAAGATCGGTGCGCTGCCCGACGCCCGCGTCGAGGGCCGGCTCAGCCAGATCTCGCTCAAGGCCCGCACAGAGGACAACTCGACCGTCTTCCCGGTCGAGATCACCCTCGTCGACACCCACGGTGCGACGCTCCGGGCGGGCTATTCCGCGAATGCCGACGTGATTATCGAGCGGCGCGATAGCGTGCTCGCGATTCCCGAGCGCCTCGTCACCGTCGAGAACGACACGGCTCGGGTGACCGTCCTCCTCCCCGACGGCTCCGAGGAGGATCGGGTAATCGAGCGCGGCCTCTCCGATGCCATCAACCTCGAGGTCCGCGCGGGCCTCAGCGAGGGTGAACTGGTGGTGGAGCCGCCGCCGCGGGAGATCAGCTGAGCGGCCATGCGCGTCGGCAATCTCCTGCGGGAATTCGTCGCGGATATCCGAGCGCAGCGCTTGCGCACGACGCTCACGGTGCTCGGCATCGCCTGGGGCACGATCGCGGTGGTGGTGCTCCTCGCATTCGGGGTCGGAATGGAGCGCCAGACCCGCAAGCGTTTCCACGGGCTCGGTGACCGGATCGTCATCCTCTTCGGCAACCGAACGACCGTCAGCTTCCAAGGCTTCCCGGAGGGACGCTACATCCGGCTCCGTGAAGCCGACGGCGATCTCCTGCTGAGCGAGATCCCCGACATCGTCCTGCTCAGTCCCGAGTACAGTACCCGCAGCGCGCCCGTGCGCCGTGGGATCCACACGGCAAACCCGAACGTCACGGGCGTGCAGCCGGTGTACGGTGAGATGCGGAACATCATCGCGGATTACGGCGGTCGCTTCATCAACGACCGTGACGTAGCGGACCGCCGGCGCGTCGCGATGCTCGGCGACGAGTTGGCAGATCTCCTGTTCGAGGGCGCAGATCCTGTCGGGGAGCAGGTGTTCATCGGTGAGACCCCGTTCACCGTCGTCGGGGTCATGAGACCGAAGACGCAGAACTCATCCTACAACGGCCGCGACAAGGACCGCGTGTTCATCCCGAGCAGCACCTTCACGGCGATCTTCGGGGATCGGTACGTGAACAACTTCGTCTACCGAACGCGGGACGTGGAGGTCACCAAGGCGGTCGAGCGGCAGGTGTACGAGACCCTCGGACGGCGTCACACGTTCGATCCCGACGACGAAGACGCGCTCAGCGTGTGGGACACCTCCGAATGGGAGCTTCAGTTCAACTACCTGTTCTTGGCGTTCAACATCTTCTTCGCCATCGTCGGCAGCTTTACCCTCACGGTCGGCGGCATCGGGGTCGCGAACATCATGTACATCGTCGTTCGTGAGCGCACGCGGGAGATCGGTATTCGACGCTCGGTCGGCGCGACCCGACGTGACATCCTCCTGCAGTTCATCGGGGAGACGTTCCTGATCGTCGGCATGGGCGCCGTTCTCGGATTCGTGGGCTCGTGGGGAATCGTGTGGCTGCTGGGCTTCGTACCGATGCAGGAGTTCGTCGGCACGCCCACCATCTCACCGGTCGTGGGAGCCGTGGCCCTCACGCTCCTCGGTGTGATCGGCCTGCTTGCCGGTCTGTTTCCTGCCCGGAAGGCCGCGAGCCTCGATCCCGTCGAGTGCCTGAGGTACTGAGCGATGTGGCGCATCCTGTTTTCGGAGTTCCTCGGTGACCTGCGCACGCAGAAGACGCGGGCCCTCCTCACGATGTTTGCGGTCACCTGGGGCACGGTCGCGGTAGTGGTCCTCCTCGCGTTCGGCGAAGGGCTCAAGACGGCGCTCTCGAAGGGCCTGCTGAACGCGGGCGATCGCCTGTATCTGGTGTACGGGGGAACGACCAGCCGGGAGTGGGAAGGCCTCCCCACCGGCCGCCGGGTTCGGCTCACGGAGGAGGACCTCTCCCTGCTGATGCGATCGATCCCCGAGATCGAACTGAGTAGCCCGTCCTACGGCCGGTGGGGCACCAGTCTGCGATGGGAGGAGAGCAAGACCACGACGTACATGGAGGGTATCTACCCGAGTTTCGCCGAGATGCGGAGGATGTTCCCGCGTGCGGGTGGACGGTTCCTCAACGACGACGACCTCGAGCAGCGGCGCCGTGTGATCTTCCTCGGGAACGAGATCGCCGAGCGCCTGTTCGGTGCCACCGACCCCGTGGGGAAGAGCCTCATCCTCGACGGCCTGCCGTTCACCGTCATCGGCGTCATGCAGAAGAAGTTCCAGGACTCCAGCAACAACGGACCGGACGCCAACCGCGCGATCATCCCCGCCTCCACGATGAAGGCGATCTACGGTTACCGGTCCGTGAACCATCTCCTGATCCGCCCGCGCGACGTGAAGGAGGCGGTCTACGTCAAGCAGCGCATGTTCGAGGTGCTGGGCAGCCGCTACCGTTTCGATCCGGCGGACGAGCGGGCGCTGCCCATGTGGGACTTCATCGAGGACCAGAAGATGGTGGACGCCATCGGGCTGGGGATCCAGATCTTCCTCGGTCTGGTGGGGGCGTTCACCCTGCTCGTCGCGGGCGTCGGCGTCGCCAACATCATGTACGTCGTCGTCCGCGAGCGTACGCGTGAAATCGGCATCAAGCTGGCGGTGGGAGCGCGGCGGCGCCACATCATGGCGCAGTTCGTATTCGAGGCCATGCTGATCGCCTTCATCGGCGGCGCAGCGGGCCTCGCCGTCTCAGCAGGCGCGGTCGGCCTCGTGAACGCGATCCCGGCGGAGGACCCTGCCATGCAATACATCGCGAATCCGATGCTGTCGTGGCCGATCGCTCTTGTCTGCGTGTCGATCCTCGTCACGATCGGCCTCGCCGCCGGGATCCTGCCCGCCCGCCGCGCAGCTGCCGTCGATCCAATCGAGTCGCTGCGCTACGAGTGAGGCGCCCGCCGGCACTGCCCGGATCGTCAGGGGTGCTCCAGTATCAGAGGCTCGAGACAGGGGGGGGCGGCGCCGGCGTAGCCCCCCGGGGATGGTCAGCGCGTCTCCAAGCGTCACTACGGCTTAAGGCAAAGGCCCGGAGAATCCCTTCATGCTGCGGTCGCCGCTGCCATCCCGCGGGCGGGTCGCGGATCTCACGGCCGCGCCGGTACGGACTTGACTCCCGGGATTCGGATGGTCAAATTGATGTCTAGGACATGTCCAATACGATCAACTTTGTCGCTATACTTAGATGATACAGTCTACCTCAGCGGAACCCAGACATCCGATCCAAGTCGTGACACGCAGAACCGGCCTTTCCGCCGACGTCTTGCGGGCGTGGGAGCGGCGGTACGGCGCGGTGATGCCCAGCCGAACCGACTCCCAGCGCCGGCTGTATTCAGACGGCGACATCGAGCGGCTCCTCCTCCTCAGGGCGGCCACCGATGCAGGTCGGGCAATCGGTCAGGTAGCTCGCTGGAGCGACGACCAACTCCGTGACCTCGTACGCGAGGATCGCGAAGCCGAGGCCGAGCGCTCGCTGAAAACTGCCACCGTGATGCAGGCGACCGCGTCCGAGGGTGCGGAGGAGTTCTTCGACCGTGCCCTGTCGGCCGTGTACCAACTCGACGGCCAGGGCCTTCAGCGAGCGCTCGATGCGGCGTCGCTGTCCCTCTCCCCTGGCGATCTCACGGAGCGCGTACTGGTCCCGTTGATGCGCACCCTCGGCGACGGTTGGGTGGACGGTCGGCTTGGCATCGCTCACGAGCACCTCGCGTCCGCGATCGTGCGGAACGTACTCTCCGGCATTGTGCTCTCCCGCAACCTGCCGGGCAGTGGACCGGGGATCATCGTCGCGACCCCTGCTCGGCAG
>JBDHDN010000093.1:0-10657 GCA_039591485.1 Gemmatimonadota bacterium | reverse complement strand
GGGGGCCTACGAGGCGTGGGAAGCCGCTAATGGTGTCGTGCCCGTTCCGGAGGACTACAACCCCGTGACACAACTCCAGCGCAACATCGAGCGGGGTCGAGCACACTAGGGCACCTTCGAAGCCATCGCGGCTGACCTGCGCAACCGGCTCCGGAACGCAAAGCGCGACAGCACTCAACGTGCTGTCGCGCTTCGCATTAGGGGCAGTGCGCCGCCTAGGAATCGAACCTAGAACCTACTGATTAAGAGTCAGTTGCTCTGCCAATTGAGCTAGCGGCGCGTCGCAGGCAACCTTCACCCGCGGGACAGAGAAGATAGCCCGGTCGGGCCGCTTTTCAACCCAAGGCGCCGCCGAATCACCCGGGATCGTGCGCCACGCGCAACCGGCTACCCCCCGGCGCACTGCGCCATCCTGCAGGAGCCTCGCACCCTGCCAAGGTCGCTTGGCTTGTCATCGTCAGACTGCGAAGCGGGAAGAGCTACCGAGCCCGGCCCCTCGTCCGTCGCCACACTGGATCCGCCGCCACCAACACCTCGCCTGTCTCCATTGGCTCACTCGGTCAGCACATGAGGCCACGCACCAACTCGACTGGCTCCGTGACAATGCCCACGTGTCGTGACGCGCAACATCCACTTCGGTCCGCGGTACAATAGACCACGATGCATCCCGCTTTCGCCACACTGCTTGCCGCATGACCGTCACGGCCGGCCTCGTCGCCCTCGCAGCCGCCACTGCGCTGCCACAGGATACCGCCACGGTGCGGGACACCCTGGTATTCCTGGAGGAGTTTGTGGTGAGCGGGAGCCGCGCTGAGGAGATACCGCGGATCGACCAGCCGCTCGCTCACTCCCTCGCGCGACCGGCGCTCCCCGAACGCGCCGCTGGGGCGATCGCTGCCCACCTCCTGCTGGACGTGCCCGGCGTGCACGTGCAGCAAACCTCGGCGGGCCAGGGCGCGGTAGTGCTGCGTGGCATGGTGGGCAACCAGGTGCTCATGCTCGTCAACGGCGTCCCGATGAACAACGCGACCTACCGCGATGGGCCGGGACAGTACTTGGCCACGATCGATCCCGAGACGATCGAGCGCATCGAGGTCGTCCGCGGTCCCGCGTCGGCCCTCTACGGATCGGATGCCCAGGGCGGGGTGGTGAACGTCATCACGAGGCCGCACCCGCAGGATGGGCCGCTCAGCGCACGGTTGAGCGGCAACGTGTCGTCGGCCGATGGCGCGTTCCGTACCCGCGTCTCCGGAGGCGTCCAGCGCGAGCGCTGGAGCGTCACGGCCGGAGGCACCATCACGTCTGTCGGCGATCTGCAACCGGGCGGTGACCTGGGCCCGCAGACCCCCACGGGCTACGACGCCGTCGGGCTCGACGCCGCTGCCCGCCTGTGGCTGGGCGATCATTCGCTTGCCGCCGTGGTGCAGCATTTCGCCATGCACAACGTGCCCCGCTACGACCGCTACGTGACCCTTCGTGCCCCCACCCCCGGAAGCGACGCCGAGCACCTGTTCGATCCGCAGACCCGCCAACTCGCCTATGCCCGCCACGTGTTTCGATCCAGTGGGCGCGCGGTCCGGAAGATCGAGACCACCGCCAGCCTGGCGATCCAGCGGGAGGGGCGCCACCGCACGCGACTGCTGGACGGCGAGCCCGACTCGATCGCGACCCACTGGCGGGACGACGTATTCACCCCTGGTGTGAGCGTCGTGGGCATGAGCGAGCCAGTCATCGCGGCCCGCCCGGTCTCCATCACGTGGGGCACGGAGTGGTACCACGACGTGCTGGCCAGCGAGGGCTACGAAGAGAACACTCTGACCGGAAGTGAAACCCCACTCGAACGACTGACAGACGACGGCGGCAGGGTGCAGGTGGGCAACTTCCCCGATCGCGCGACGGCAGACCGGGTCGGCATCTTCGCCACCGCCGATGCGCCGTTGACCGGGTTCCTTCGTGCCTCGATCGGAGCACGCTGGAGCCAATTCCGCAATCAGGCGAATGTGGGCAGCGAGTTCGGCGGTCTAGTCGAGAATTCGAGCTCGGACCTCACGGGCCAATTCGGGTTGGTCGCCGCGCCAGGGCAGCGATGGCGCATCGCCACCCGCGTGGCACAAGGCTTCCGGGCCCCAAACCTGTACGACCTGACGCGCACGGGACCGGTGCCCGGCGGTGTGGCACTCCCGAATCCGGACGCCCGACCCGAGGAATCCGTGAGCGGCGAGGTGAGCGTGCGCTACGCCGCGAACGATGCCGCCATCGACGTCACGGCGTACTACACGCGCGTCACCGATTTCATCGACCGCGTCCCGGGCGCGTTCCGGGGCGACACGCTGTTCAACGGCGAGCGGGTGTTCCAGGGACGAAACGTCGGGACCGCACGCATCCGCGGGCTCGAGGCGGAAGCCATGAAATCGCTTGGGCCCATCCGACTGCACGCCGGCCTGCAGTACACCTACGGGGAGCAGACTCCTGCATCCGGGGAGGAGGAGCCCATGTCAAAGATTCCGCCCTTCGGCGGCTTCGCCACGCTCAGCTGGGCACTCCCGTCCCATCCGATTCTGCTGGAATACGTGTTCCGCTGGGCGACCGCTCAGGGGCGGCTGGGAGCACGGGATCTGGGGGATCCGCGAATCCCGGAGGGAGGCACGCCGGGATACACGGTGCATGGTGTCCGGATCTCGGCCGACGTCACTGAGGGGCTCGCACTGGCCGCCGGGTTCGAGAACGTGTTCGATGAACTGTACCGGAGCCACGCCAGCGGCGTCGATGCGGCCGGACGACATGTGTGGGTCGGGGCAAACTGGATGTTCGCCGTCGATTAGTCGGCGGCGGGGTACGCGGGCCGCGCGTGCTCGCGACCACGATGCCCCACCGGCATGCCCCCAAGGGGAGTCGAACCCCTGTCCCCACCTTGAAAGAGTGGTGTCCTGACCGCTAGACGATGGGGGCGCGCGCACGGCCGTGCGTCATTGGTGGGAAATATAGCGGTAACGGGATTCGAACCCGTGTTTCAGCCTTGAGAGGGCTGCGTCCTAACCCCTAGACGATACCGCCATACGCCGGCATCGGGCGCCGGGCGGACAAATATCACAAGAGATGGATGACCGTGCAACCCGATCGCACGCGTGCCGCGAAACCATCCAACGCACGAGCGCGTACGGAGCAGTAGCTTCCGTATAACCTCATCGAGGCCAGCGACATGGACGACCGCACGCTGAGAGACCGCACCGACATATCCGACCGCTCTCGCGGGGTGGCGCTGATCCTCGCAGCCGTGTTGGGCGTCTTTGGCGGCCACCGGTTCTACGCCGGCAAGCCCGTCAGCGGGGTCGCGATGATCCTCACGCTGGGCGGGATGGGGTTGTGGTGGCTGTACGACGTGATCCTCATCACCTCCGGCGCGTTCCGTGACGACGAGGAGCGCCGCCTGGTACGCTGGTGGGAGCCCAATCCGCTCATGGATCCCGACGTACGCAGCCTGCCGCAGCTGGACCTGTTGTACGATGCCGTTGAGCAGCTCCGATCGGAGTTGGGCGACCTCGACGAGCGCGTCGACTTCATGGAGCGGGTCCTGGCCCAAGCGAAGGAGCCCCACGCCCTCCAAGCCGGCACCGAGGACCGTTAGCCCCAGCGGGATATCCGGTTCACCCTCGAACCGGTTCCACGTCGGACTACCCCACGAGCCCCGATCCGGCCCATGCCCGACCCCTGAGCAGCGCGTTACCTTTCCCCAGGCAATTCGGTCTTTCCTACGGACGGGATCGTGGAACTCAGTGATGGGGCGGTGGTTCGGCGGGTTCTGGATGGCGATGTGGAGCTGTTCGGGGTCTTGGTCGAGCGATACCGGGAGAAGTTCGGGCGCTATGCGATCTCACTCGTCGGTGATGGCGACGCGGCCGCCGATGCGATGCAGGATGCGTTCATCCGGGCGTACGACTCGCTCGACCGGTGCCGAGAGCCCGACCGGTTCGGTTCGTGGTTCTTCCGGATCCTGACGAACCAGTGCCACGATACCCGAGACCGGCTCCGGGCCCACGCCGATCTGAGCGCGATCGACGCGGCCTCCCGAGAGCAGACGGACGCCGACGTGGAACGCGGGGAGTTGAGCGCGATCATCACGGAGGCGCTCGACGAGCTGACGGCGGAGCAGCGCGAGGCGTTCGTGATGAAGCACGTGGATGGCCGGTCGTACGAGGAGATGGCTGAACTGACCGGTACGGGGGTGGACGCATTGAAGATGCGGGTCCACCGCGCCCGCGACAGCCTGCGGGCCAAGCTGGAGGAACGGTTGTGAGCACTCGACGCAGGTTCAGTAGTGGCGCGCACCGCTATCTCGACGGCGGTCCCCACGGGGACCTCCCCGCCGAGGAGCGGCGCGACGCCGACCGCCTGCTCGACGGCCTTCGCGCCTACGGGAACGGCATCGAGGCGCCGGGCCCCGCGCTGACGGACGCCGTGATGGCCGTGGTGCGCCAACGCCCCGCCCGGAGGCAGACGGCCGGCTGGCGATGGCTGTTCCGGCCCCAGCCGATCAGGCTCAGGCCGGTCTGGGTACCGCTGGCCGCGGCTGCCGCCGTGGCAACCTGGCTCGTGGCGAGGCCTCCCGCGCCGGACGTCGCACCGACCGCGGCGCGCGTCGACACGGTCTTCGTACGGTTCCAGCTCGTGGCGCCCAATGCGCAGACGGTCGCCGTGGCCGGCTCGTTCAGCGACTGGCGTGCGGACGCCTTCACCATGGCCAGGGAGAACGGCGGGGTGTGGTCCATTACCCTGCCGCTGCCCGTGGGCGAACATCAGTATCAGTTCGTGATCGACGGTGAGCGGTGGGTGCCCGACCCGCACTCCCACGATCAGATCGACGACGGATTCGGCGGTACGAACAGCGTGCTCGTCGTCGGGCCGAGGGGAGTGGTGCAGTCATGATCGGGACGCGTTCGTTGCTTCTCCTCCTGCTGCTTGCCGTTGCCCCGCATGGGCTCGTCGGGCAGCAGCCGGAATTGGTGGAGCAGATGCGCACACGCGGCCTTCCCGAGAGTCTCGTGGCGGAGGTCGCGCAAGTCGCCGCCGATGCGACGGCCCAGGGACTGCCGGCCGATCCGCTCGTCGAGAAGGCCATCGAGGGATGGGCCAAGCGGGTTCCGGCTGATCGCATCATGGGTGCGATCCAGCAATTCCGAATCCGCCTGCAAGAGGCGAGACAGGCGCTGACCGGCACGGGACACGCCGAACCGCTCGGGCCGGTGGTTGCCGCGGCGGCGGAGGCCATGGCACGGGGGCTCGGCCAGGAGCAGGTCGGCGCCGTCGTGGATGCGGCCCCAACGCCAGGCGCCGCCGGTCGCGGACTCAAGGTGGCCGCCGCACTGGCAGCACAGGGCATCGGCACCGACCAGGCCGTCGGTATCGTTGTGCGGGCGATGCGCCGGGGTCAGGCGGACACCGACCTCCTCGACCTTCCATCGGTTGCCAATGCCATGCGGGCACAGGGAATGGCACCTGGTCAGATCGGGCAGCGACTCATGCAGGGGGCCGGATCCGCCGGCGGTCCCGGTGTTGGTCCCGGTCAGGGAGGCCGTCCGCACGGCGTGCCGCCAGGCGGCCCGCCGGACTTACCTCCAGGACAGACCAAGAAACAGCCGTGATCTTCCGCTGGCCTGCTGTCGGCGCGGCGGTCGTCCTGGTGGCGACCGCCGCGCCGCTCGTTGCACAGGAGGCCTCCCTCTTCCTCGGCGGGATTCACACGACATACGCGGACAGCATCTCAGGATCGGCCGTGACCGGGGGCATCCGGTTCCGCCACCAGTCGAGCCGGATGTGGACGCAGGCCGACGGCTACGTGAGCGGCTTCACATCGGGAGGTTGGACGTCGCAGGGTAACCTCGGGTTCCTGGCGATGTTTCCCGCCGGTCGGCACGTAGCGCTGGGGGTGCGTGCGGACGGCAACGTGGCCGCATTCAACGGCGGGAGCTGGAGTGGCATTGGCAGCCTCGGGCCGTACGCTGCCCTGACGGGCGGGGGCTGGATCGGCGCGCTCGGAGCGACCGCTGGTGGCGTGCGGAATATCTACGGGCTGTCCAATCCCCTCGTCACCTCCTCGCTCCGCGTGAGCCGGCTCGCCGGCCCCGTCGCGCTCGATGCGCGGTTCACTGCATCCTGGTCGGATACGGTGCGGTTCGGAGACGGTATGCTCAGTGCCACCCTCACGACTCCCGCTGTCACCCTGTCGGCCTTGGGAGGGGTGCGCGTGGGAGACCTGAGTGACGACCCGTGGGCACAGGGCGTGCTCGAGTGGCGGGTGACACCGCATCTCCAGTTCGAGGCGGCCGTGGGAACCTACCCGGCGGACCTCACCGGCTTCGCCGACGGGTTCTTCGTCAACGCCGGCATCCGCGTCGGCACCCGCCGCCGGCCGGTCGTTCCCGAGCAGTCGGTCGCCGTGCACCGTATCGATGCCGGAGAGGTCCAGGTGACCTTCACCCTGCGCGGCACGACCGACGTCGCGATCGCAGGAGAGTGGAATGCCTGGACGCCGATTCCGCTATCGCGGATCGACGGGCATCACTGGCGTGCGGTGCTGCCGCTCGGCCCCGGAGCGTATCGGTTCTCGCTCATCCTCGATGGCGAGCATTGGGTCGTCCCCGAGGGGGTGCCAATGCTGCCCGACGACTTCGGAGGGGAGGTGGGACTCCTGCTCGTGGGTGGACAGAACGACTGAGGAGTCATACCCCCACGGGCATCGGCTTCTGAAGAAGGGGCCAGCCTGGGAGCGGGAAACCCCGGGGTGGCCGCCTACCCCTTGCCGCCGAGTTCCCGGTAGCGGAAGCAGCGCACGATATGGTCGTTGACCATCCCGGTGGCCTGCATGAAGGCGTAGCAGATGGTCGAGCCAACGAACGAGAATCCGATCTCCTTCAGCGCAGCGCTCATCCGGTCGGACTCCGTGGTGCGTGCCGGCAGTTGCTCGAGGGTGCGCCATCGATTCTGTCTCGTGGTGCCGTCGACGAAGTCCCAGAGAAACTCTCCGAACGAGCCGCGTGCCTCCCTGAACTCGAGATAGGCGCGTGCGTTCCGGATGGTCGCCTCGATCTTCTGCCGATTGCGCACGATACCGGAGTCGCGCAGCAGGCGCTGAACGCTTCGATTGTTGTAGCGTGCCAGCCGCACTGGATCGAAGCCATCGAACGCCCGCCGGAAGTTCTCGCGCTTGTTGAGAATGGTGGACCAGCTCAGGCCTGCCTGAAAGCCGTCCAGCGCGAGATGTTCGAAGAGTTCGCGGTCGTCGCGCACCGGTACGCCCCACTCCTGGTCATGGTAGGCCACCATGAGTGGGCTCGATAGCGGCCAGGAGCAGCGGGAAGGCTCAGAGTCATGCATCGGCAGTCGCTCATGGCGGAAGAGGCAGCTCAGTCGAGGAGCCAGGACGCGGCTGCGGCGAGATCGCGTACCACGGCAACAGGTCTCGTCTCGTCCGCGGTGGCCTCGCCCCCGCGATCAACCCAGAGCACGGGGAGGCCGCGCTCGTGCGCTGGGATGACATCGTGGTACAGGCTCTGCGCTACGTGCAGCCACGGGCGCCCGGCTGTCCGTGCAGCAGCGGCAGCGAAGTGCGCCGGTCGGGGCTTGTACGACCGCACCTGCTGCGCCGTCACGATGAAATCGAACTGGACGTCGAGCTGCCGGCAGGTGCCGGCGATGAGATCGTCATCGACGTTTGAGAGGATACCGAGCGTGCGTCCCGCCTCACGCATGCGCCGCAGCGCCGGATTCGTGTCGGGAAAGACCGGCCAGTCCGGCAGGCTCTCCGGGAGGAATTGCGCGCGGTCGGGGTCGATCGTCCACCCGGCACGGCGGCCCACCTCGACGGCCGTTCGCCGCAGCACCTCACGATACGGGCGAAAGGTCTCATCCTGCACCGTCGGTTCCACCTCGGCATAGGATGACAGCACCGCAGAGCGCTCGAGCGTGACACCATCGGCTGCCGCCTCCGCTCGGAAGGCCTCGAAGATACCCGTCTGCCAGTCGACGAGCGTCCCGTAGCAGTCGAACGTGAGGACCCGATAGGACTCGGTCACGCCTCCGGCCCCGTCAGGAGCGCCGCCGCATCGTCCCCATTCACGGGCTGGGAGAACAGGAATCCCTGCCCCTGCTCGCACGCGAGGTCACGCAGGCCCTCGAGCTGCGACGAGGTCTCCACCCCCTCCGCGATGACACGGATTCCGAGATCACGGGCGAGGCGGATGATCGTCTCGACGACAATCGAGCGCGTTCCCGACTCACCGAGGCTGCTGATGAACGATCGGTCGATCTTGAGCGTCTGGATCTGCAGCCGGGAGAGATACGAGAGGGAAGAGTAGCCCGTCCCGAAATCGTCGATCTGGACCTGAACACCAAGGCCATTGAGCCGTTGGATGACGTCGGTACTGAAGTCCGGGTCGTTCATCAGCACCGTTTCCGTCACTTCGAGCTTGAGCCGATGCGGCTCGATACCCGATTCCTCGAGCGCGCTGCGGACGTCGTCCACCAGGTCGGCCTGCTGCAACTGACGAGCCGAGAGGTTCACCGATACGGTGAGATCGGTCCGATCGGGACGCCGCTCCGTCCAGCGGGCCATCTGCGCGCAGGCCTCCCGCAACACCCACCGCCCGAACGGGATGATCACCCCCGTTTCCTCGGCGATCGGCACGAACTCCGCCGGGGATACGCGCCCCCGTTCCGGATGCTCCCAGCGCGCGAGCGCCTCGAACCCGATGACATGGCGGGAGTCGAGCGAGACGACCGGCAGGTACTCCAGGCGAAACTGCCCGTCTTGTAGTGCAGCTCGGAGATCGGACTCGATCTCGAGCACGCGCATGGCCCGGTCGTGCATCTCCTGGTCGAACACTTCGAATCGGCCGCGCCCTCGGGCCTTTGCCCGGTACATGGCCGTGTCCGCATCGCGCAGCACGTGCTCCGCTTCGACACCGGTCGTGCTGGTGGCAATGCCGATGCTCGCCATGGCGAACACACGATGGTCGTTCAGGTGGAACGGCGCCTGGAGAGCCTCCTGCACCCGCTCCGCGACGCGGACCGCGTCGCCGGGGCCCATGATATTGTCCACGAGCACGCAGAACTCGTCACCCGCCAGGCGGGCCACCACGTCGCCCGGTCTGAGACATTTCTCGAGCCGTTGAGCGACACCCACGAGCAGTCGGTCGCCCGTCTCGTGACCGAGGCTGTCGTTCACGACCTTGAACCGGTCGAGATCCATGAACAGCACGGCAAACTGATACTCCTGGCGACGCTGGACTCGGCGGGCGGCACGCTGCAACAAGTTCATGAAGAACGCGCGGTTCGGCAGGCCGGTGAGAGGATCGTACAACGCGTCGCGGGCGAGGGACTCCTCGATGCGCTTACGCTCGGAGACGTCGGTGAGCGATCCGGCCATCCGATGCGGCTTTCCTTCCGGATCACGGACAGCGAGCCCTCGCATGAGCACCCACCGATAGGATCCATCCCGGTGCCGGACCCGGTGCTCGCTCTGGAACTGCTCACTCTCCCCGGTGAGGTGCATGTCGAGCTCGAGCATGACCTGCTCCCGATCCTCCGGATGGATCCGGTCGAGCCACCAGTCGATGGTCTCCTCGATCTCGATCATCTCGTACCCGAGAATCCCCGTCCAGCGATCGGAGTAGAACGCCGCCCCGCCCTGCACCTCCCAGTCCCACAGTCCGTCGTTGGCCCCGCGCGCCGCGAGGGCGTACCGTTCCTCGCTGGCACGGAGCGCCGCCTCCGCCTGCTTGCGACGCGTGATATCCTCGCAGGTCGTGACGATCCCCATGATCAACCCGTCGACGTCCCTCACGACGTCGGACATGAGCTGTACGGGGAACACCGAGCCGTCCTTGCGCACGTTCACCGACTCGCGGCGCCAACTGGTCACCGCACTGAGTTGGCTTGACGACATGGGCATGGCGTGGCTCTCTGCAGCGAAGACTCGCGCGTCCTTGCCGATCAACTCCTCGGGACTCCAGCCGTGCATCTCGGCTTCGGCGGGATTCACGTACACGATCTTGCCGTCGGTATCGGTCACCGTGACGCCGAGCTGGGTCGTTTCGACGGCCTTTCTGAGCCGCCGCAGGGAGCGTTCCATGCGGTTGCGCTCCGTCATGTCACGGTAGATGCCGAAGACGGCCACTTGCCCTTCGCCATAGCGTACCGGCACACCGGTGATGGCGACCTCGACGGATGAGCCATCCTTGCGCATCCGCGTCGTCTCGACACTCACCTTCTCCCCCTCCGCGATTCGCTGGGTGAGGGCGTGTGCCTCGTCCTTCCGATCGGGACCGGCGATGACGTCGTCGATGACCTCGCCCTCGATCTCCTCGACGGTATACCCGAACAACGCCGTGAAGGGGGCATTCGCGCGAGCGACCCGCGACTTGGCATCCAGCAGCACGATCGCTTCAGGGGAGTTCTCGAACAGCTCGGTGAGATAGGCCTGCTCGGCACCGTACTGCGCACTCATCCGCTCGTGACGCCGCACTGTGCGGTGGAGCAGCAGGACCGTCAACAGGAACGCAACGTCGGCGCCCAATACCGGCAGATCGTCAACCCGGATCGTCGTGTCGACATCACTCCGCAGGATCAGCGCCATCTGCGCCAGTGCTACCACCGCAAGGAG
>JBDHDN010000092.1:0-10672 GCA_039591485.1 Gemmatimonadota bacterium | reverse complement strand
ACGACGGACGTCGAGCTCGTCGTCGCGGAGCCGCCGACCCTCACGTTGTCGGCCTCTGCGGTCGCGTTCGACGCGGTGGAGAGCGAGGCGGGCCGGCTCGTGCGTAGCGTGCAGGTCAGCGAGGAGAAGAGGCGACCGCTTGGCGGACTGACGACGTCCATCCCCCCCGATGCGTCGTGGCTCACCGACTCGCTGGATCGTACGAGCGCTCCCGCGACGCTCTACGTGTTTGCCGATCCCGACACCCTGCCCGGCGTGTACGAGACATACCTGAGCGTCTCCTCTGACAACGGCGGTACCGACTCGGTGGCCGTTTCGCTCACGGTGCGTCAGGGACCGACGGTCGAGCTGTCCATGGACACCGTGCGCTTCACCCTGCTCCCGAACGAGCCGCTGCCGGCACCGCACGACGTCCAGCAGGTCCGGATTCACAACGCCGGAGCGGGAACCTTCGCCGATCTCGACACGGCGACGGTAGATCCTGCCTCCTGGCTCATCGCAGTCGTCACGACACCGGACACGCTCAGCCTGAGCGTCGACGGTACGGGAGTGGCCGCCGGTACGGTCGATACGGCGGCCGTCGCGGTGGTCGGACCGGGTGCGGTTCCGGACACCGTGACGGTAGTACTTCAGGTGTTGGATGGCCCGAGCATCGCTCCCTCATCGGACTCCGTGACGCTAAGGGCCGACAGCGCTGGTCAACGGCCCGATACGATCAGAGTGTGGGTAGGCAATGCCGGAGAAGGCACGCTCACCGGTCTGTCGGCCGAGGGATCCGAGCCGTGGCTCGGTGTCAAAGTGGATCCCGTCGCGCCCGGGGTACTATCGATCTGGGCCGAGACGACCGACGTGCCGCGGGGTATCTACTCCGATTCCGTCGCGCTGGTCTCGGTGGCGGGAATCGACACCGTTGACGTCGAGTACGTCGCAGTCGCATACGAAGTCCGGCCCCTGTTCACGCCACCGAACACCGCTCCCAGCCAGGCCATACAGTTCTCGTCCGACACGGTGCACTTCGTTGTGACATCGACCGACGGAATCTCACCGACTGCGACGGTCGACGTTTCCAACCAAGCGCCGGCGGTGCTGACCGATCTCAAGGTGGACGAGAGAACTGGCTGGCTGTCAGTGCAGGGGCCAAGCCCCGCGGATACGACGCCAGCCCGGCTGCGCATCACGGTGGACACAGCCAGAGCAACCGGCGCAGATACGGCGTTCATCGAGGTCGAAGCGGACACGGTGCAAACGGGACCTGGTTCCGAACGCACGATCAGCGACTCGATCATGGTGGTGCTGTCCGTGACGAGGCCGAAGCTGAACGCGACTACCGAGCGGCTGCGCTTCAGGGCACATGAGGGGCAAGTGCCGTGGCCGAGCGCCCAGATCGTGACGCTGCTCAACGGCGGCGCGGGAGCGCTGAGTACGGTGAGCGTGGCGGACGATCCTGCATGGTTGGATGCCACCGCCTCACCCGGCCCGGCACCCATCGCGGTGACGCTACAACCGGACGATCCCGACCTGTCCCAGCAAGAGTCGCCGTATCGAGACCGGGTCAGGATCCAGTCACCGGGGGTATTGAACAGTCCGCTCGACATTCAGATCGAGTTCCAGGTTGATCCGGGCCCGGCGATCGCAGCGTCCCCGACTGTGGTGCGGTTGAGCGGAATCGTCGGAGCCAGTGCGGCGGACTCGCAAGTCGTCGGCGTGTGGAACGCAGGCAAGGGCACGATCCAGGATCTCCAGGCGGTACCAGAGCCTGGAGCGGCCTGGCTTACCGCGACACTCGATGCCGCGGCAGCCCCGGCCACCGTCACCGTATCGGCTACGCCACTGGACGGGATGACCGCCGGCACGCTGCGAGGCGAGGTGTGGCTCATCAGCGCGGCGAACGCGGATACCCTGCGGATCGACGTCACCTTTGACGTCGTGGAGCCGGCTCCCCAACTCGCGCTGTCGCCGGCGACGTTGGTGTTCCACGCGACGGCCGGCAGTGACGTCCTGTGGGACGCACAGCCAGTGAGCGTGTTCGACCGGGGCGGAGCGCCGCTCGGGCCCGTATCAGCGGAATCGGATTCCGCCTGGCTCTCGGTCTCGGTCGAGCAATCGCCCGATACGGTGCAGGTATGGATTCAGCCCAACACCGTACTGAGTGCACTGGCTTCACCCTATGCGGCCCTCGTCAAGATCTGGAACGCCACGGACACGATCCAGGCAACGGTGCGTTACGAGATCGATCTCGGTGGTGCCCCGCTGATCGTCGTAGATCCCGACACGCTCTGGTTCGATCGTCCCGCACCACCCGCCCAGACCGTCAGCATCACGAATGGCGGGAGCGGCACGTTGCGGGAATTGAGCGTGAGAGAGACGACGGGGGCCGAGTGGCTTTTCGTTCTGCTGGACAGCCGTATTGCGCCGGCGGAGCTGACCGTCGCGGTCATTCCGGAGGAGGTCGCGGGCCTGCCGTCGGCCCCTCAAACGGCGATCCTGAAGATCAGCGGGGAGGGGACGGCCGAGGAGACGGTAACGGTCATCCTGCGATGATGGCGGGCTGTCAATCCTTCGACTGATCAGGGCTCCTCTGACAACCGCATCTCCAGTGACGTGACGGCGAGCTGCCCGCCACGCGGCTCGAACACCGCCAGGAAGCGCTGTGGTCCGGAGGTCGTGCGGCCCGCGGCTTCCACCGTGATCTCCAACTCGAAGTCGCTCACCCAGCTGCTGCCGATGCGGCGCGCCGGGTAGGTGCGTGCCAAGCTCGCCCGCCAGCGCGCGTCCAGGGCGAAGCGTCGCTGCCACTCCCCGGCGTCCGCCGCGGACAGCGGGGCGCCATAGGCGGTGCGGACCGCCCCGAGGTTCTTGGCGCGGAGCGCCGCATCGAGCTCGCGGGCAAAGGTGCCGATCCAGATGCCGATCTGACGTCCGGCCTCCGTCTCGTCGATCGCCGGCGCGGCGGTCCGAACCGTGACGGTCGCCTGTCCGGTTCGGCTGCCGGCCGAGGCCGAGACCGCGGCGGTCCCAGTGGACTGTGCTGTCACGACCCCATCTGGGGATACGGTTGCGACCGCCGGATTGGAGGAGCGCCACTCGAGTGCTCGGCCGGCGAGCGACGACCCGCGCACGCCGACCACCGTCGCGCTCAGGGTCGAGGTCCCACCCGGGTCCAGCTCGACGGTGGCCGGGTTCACCGTGACGGATGCAACGGCTTCGGCGCTGACCGTCACCGACACGCTCGCGCGGCGGCCGTCGATGCGCGCAACGATGTCGGTGATGCCTGGTGCCAGCGCACGCACCCGGCCATCCTGCGTCACCGATGCCACCGAGGCGTCTGCCACCGACCAGGACGCGGCCCGATCCGGCAGCATCCGGCCGGACGCGTCGAGGGCCCGGGCCGTGAGCAAACCGCTCTCACCCACCGCGAGCGACAAGGCGCCCGGGCTCAGGCGCACGGATGCGACGACCGGACTCGGGTCGGGAGAGGGCTGCGGCGATCGAACGAGAACCTCCACCGAGCGCGTCCGGCCTCCACTGCTCGCGGTGACGTGTGCCGATCCCGGCGTGCGAGCCTCGATGAGACCGTCGGTGACCATGATGACGGTCTCGTCGCTCGAGGTCCAGGCCACCGGCTCACCGTACACCGTCGCACCGCTCGAATCGCGCAGCACGGCAGAGAGCCGGGCGCTCTCGCCGGGATCGAGCGGCTCCGGAACCGGAGTGATCTCGAGCGAGGCAATACGCGAAGGCCCCGGGTCAGGGGGTGGGACCGGGGGATCCGGCTTGAGCACCATCAGCCCGACGGCGGCGATGGCCACCGCAGCCGTCCCGATCCCGAGCGTGACCCGGTGCTGCCGGAGTAGCGGCCCGATACGGGAGGCAACCGGAGCGGACGCGCGAGGCACCGGCGTCGTGGGCGTTGCCGGACCGACTGCCGTGCGATCCGACGGTCGCTCGCCGCGCGCGAGCGCCGCCATCTCCTGCTTGACCGGGTCGTGCAGGCCCGGAGGCGCGCCCCGGAACGCCGCCAGCGCCTCGGTCAGGCTTGCCCAGCGGTGCGCCGGGTCCTTCTGCATCATGGTCGTGACCACGCGTGCGAGGTCGGCCGGGCAGTCGGGCCGCGACTCGGTGATGGGGCGCGCGTCCGTTTCCGTATGGGCACGCATGGTCGACAGCGTCGATCCGCGGAACGGTGGCTCGCCGGTGAGCATCTCGTACGCCACGACTCCCAGCGAGTACTGGTCCGATGCGCCCGTCACCGGCTTCCCCAGGCACTGCTCTGGACTCATGTACGCCGGCGTCCCCACCGTCGAGCCCGTGACAGTGAAGCCCGCCTTCTCCGACACCTTGGCGATGCCGAAGTCGGTCACGATGGCATCGCCCTCGCCGTCGAGCAGGATGTTCGCCGGCTTGATGTCGCGGTGGACAACGCCGCGCCGGTGCGCGTACTCGAGGGCGCTGGCGACCTGGGCCAGCCATGCGCGCACAACGGCAATCGGTAGCGGACCGCACTCGCGGATGGCGTGCTCGAGGGACCGTCCCTCGACGTAGTCCAGCACGAAGAAGTGCAGCTGGTCGTGGTGCTCGACGCCGTGAACCGTGATGATGTTGGGATGCTTGAGTGCCGCGATCGTGATCGCTTCCTGCTTGAACCGGCTGACCGTGCCGCGCTCCATGAGCACGGCGGGCGACATCACCTTGATCGCGACCTTGCGATCGAGCGCACGCTCGTGCGCTCGGTAGACGGCCGCCATCCCCCCCTCACCGAGCACGTGCTCGATGTCAAAGCGGCCCTCGGTGACCTGCCGGAGCTGTCCCAGCACCGACTCCCAGGGTGTCTCTGCTTCGCCGCCGTCGACGGCGGCTGCCGAAGCGGCAAGGCCCGACGATCCGGATGCAGCCGCGGGCGTACCGACCGACGCTCCGCATCCCGGACAGAATTTGTCGTCCGACTCGAGTGCGCGGCCGCACGTGGTGCAGCTGGACGGACCGGCTCGCACATCCGTTCCGCAGTGTGTGCAGAATACGTCGCCGGGCTCGATTGGCCGGTCGCACGCGGGACAGGTCAGGACCTCGCTCACGTCAACTCACCGAGGCGGTCATGTCTCACAATCAACAGCAACTTGCGGACCCGGGCCACGGCCCACTGACCGGCTGCGAGGACGGTCAGCGGCGAGCCGTCACGCTAGCCGGAACGGACCGGGGACGACTTCCTGTTGCGCACCGTTCGTGTCCAGGAGGACGGCCGGGTGCTCGCCGAGCAGCTGCATCCCACGGTCCTCGACCTGCAGCATGGTGCCTTCGGGAAGGCCGAGCACGTGCGCCCCCGGATTCGCAGTTACGAACTCGAGCAGGCGCTCGACGCGCGTCTCGCCACCGTGGTTGGGGATTCGCTCCGCGGTGTAATGGGGATTGATCTGGAACGGGACCAAACCGAGCGCTTCGAAACTCGGTGGCTCGACGATCGGCATGTCATTGGTGGTGCGGATGGTGGGGCAGGCGATGTTGGCACCCGCGCTCCACCCGATGTATGCCGCCCCGGCCCGCACGCGGCTACGGATTGGCTCGACGAGGCCCCCACGGTGCAATCGGTCGATGAGCTGGAAGGTGTTCCCGCCCCCCACCACGATTGCCTGTGCCGCCTCCACGGCCGCTCGGGGGTCGCCTTCGCGGTGGATCGGCCGGATGCGCCATCCGAACTCCTCGAACCGCTCGGCCACCTTCTGCGCGAACTCGCCGAACGGGAACCGAACGGCTGCGTACGGCACGAAGAGGGCCTCACCCGATTCGGCACCGAGAAAGTCCCGCAGGGCCGCTCCGGCATGGCCGAGGAAGGTGCCGCCGTAGTTGGTCGAGTTGCTCAGGAGCAGCAGTCGCATGGGCAGTTCGGCATGCATATGGGGCGCCGGCGGCTCAGCGGTTGAGCCACCAGATCGACGCGTTGAGGACGGCCGCAAAGCTCACCCAGGCAAGGTACGGCAGGAGGAGTCCGCCGGCGAGCGGCGCGACGCGCCAACTCGCGACCACGGTCATGGCGATGAGTGCCCACAGCACTGCGATGTCGACGAGCGCGAGTCCGGGAGCCCGGAGTCCGAAGAACAGCACGGACCAGAGGCCGTTGAGGGCGAGCTGGGCGATGAACAGCGTGATCGCGTGGCGCACCTCCGGACGCTGCCACCCCTCACGCCAGACGAGGTAGAGCGCGACGCCCATCAGCAGGTACAGCGCCGTCCACACCGGACCGAAAACCCACGCCGGCGGGTTGAAGGGCGGCTTCGCAAGGCCGGGGTACCAGTCGCGCACGGCACTGGACGTCGCGATGCCCGACAGCGCACCGACGCCAAGCGGGAGCGCCAGGCTGACGAGCAGTTGCAGGAGTCTGGTCACGGGTGGTCTCCCCACGATTGAGTCGCGCACGGCGGCCCCGAGCGTACGGGAACACTCGGCGAGCGTGCTGCGCGGTCGCCGGGAAGAGTACCGTGTGTCGCCCCCGCTGCGCGAGCGGGGCTTGCCGACAAGGTCAGGTCGACGGCGGGCGCAGCGACTCGAGCAGCACCGGCGTGATGGGGTTCCGCCCGGCTTCGAGCTCGGCAATCCACTGGCGGCGATCACGTGCCGTGCGGGCGTCGCCCGAGAAATCGATCACGGCCTGGAAGTCCTCGATCGCGCCCGGAAAGTCCTGAGTGAGCGCGCGGGCGAGCCCGCGCGCATCGCGCGCGCCGGGGTCGTCCGGCGCCAGCCGGACGAGCTGATCGCACGCTTGGACCACGTCGTCCGCGTACCCCCAGATCGTGCCGTACCAGCAGAGGGGATACCAGTAGTCGGTCGACGATGCCAGCCTGGGATCGAGCCGCTGCGCCTCACCGAACGCCGTGAGTGCGTCCGGCACTCGGCCCGCCCGGGCGAGGCGCACACCGCGCGACATGGCCGATCGTCCGCCCGCGCTGTCGATCACCGCGCTTGCCAACTCGAACTTGACCGGTATCTGGACGAACGCGGCGATGGGTCTGTCGCCTCGGCTCGCTGGGCGAAAGCGCGTCTGGACCAGCATCTCGATGGCCGGTTCCCGGAAGCCCGGTCTCGAGGACGCCAGCACGCGGATCGTTTCCCGCTCGACCCTTCCGGTGGAGTCGACCACCGCCTCGAGCAGCACCTCGCCCTCGACGCCCTCGAGCATGAGATCGGTCGGATAGTCGAGCGGCGGACTCCACAGGCGCTCGGGAGCCTTCAGTGGCTCATCACTCTGCAGCTGTCGGCCGGCGCATGCCAGCAGTGACAGGCCGGCGAGGACGATCACGCCTGCACGAGGCAAGGAGCGATACGCCGGATTGCACCGGGTGCTCCTGGGATTCGTTGCCATGGGAGAACCTCCCGATGACGTCGGTGGTGGCGCGTCGGTGATGCCGCGCCCATCTCCATCTAACGTAGATACCATACGAGTCCCCACAACGTTTCCCCCTGGCAGGCCCGTCGCACGTTGACCAGCAGGGTGTTCTGCTGCGCCGGGGCTATCTGACGCGGCGCCGGCATCGTAAATCCGAAATCCGATAATAAGCATAGTATATATAGCTTGCGCAAATATGCAGTTTGAGGCATTTTGTTTCCCATATTTCATAACGCCGGGGAACATTAACTGGCGCAAGCATCTCTCTCGGTGACTTGGGGGCGGGCTGTCCTCCCACTCCGTCCTCGTCGCGATAGAACGTCAGCGTAGGAACCGCCACCTGGCCCTCCCACGGTCGGGCGCCGAAGGTGATTCCTCTCTCTGGGAGGTGCAATGCACATCTCATCGTCCGTCCGAGGATGGCTCGCGACGATCGTCGCGGTCCTGTGCCTGGCCGTGGCATGGCCGGGCATGGCCGCCGCGCAGGTCGGCGGAACCATCCGGGGATCGGTCATCGACGCGGGCACGCAGCGCCCCCTCTCCAATGCGCGGGTGCTCCTCGTAGGGCAGAATCGCGAGGTGCGCACGAGCGATCAGGGGGTCTACGAGTTCCGCGGGATCGATCCCGGTCAGTACACGGTGCAGGCCACCTTCATCGGCTACTCGCGCGGTGAGGAGGTCGTGTCCGTGTCGACGGGGCAGGTCACGACGGCGAACTTCAGTCTCGCCCGTGCGCCAGTCCAACTCGAAGAGCTCGTGGTGACGGGTACCGCGGGCCGTACGGAGAAGCGCGAGATCGGCAACGCCGTGACCAGCCTCGACGTGACCGATCTCACCGAGGTTGCGCCGATCGCGAATGTTCAGGAGTTGCTGAATGCGCGGTCGCCGGGCCTTACGATGTACAAGCGCTCCGGCTTGGCCGGCACGAGCTCGAACGTGCAGATCCGCGGGGCGGGCTCGCTGAACGCGTCGTTTGCGCCGGTCTACTACATCGACGGGATCCGGTTCGAGTCGCAGGCGCGGGCGCCGCTGGACGACAATTACGCCAACGCGACCATCCAGCATCGGAGTCCCCTCGAGTTCATCAATCCGGGCGACATCGAGCGGATCGAGGTCATCAAGGGGCCGGCGGCGGCGACGCTGTACGGCGCCGACGCGGCCGGCGGGGTGATTCAGATCATCACGAAGAAGGGGACGCGAGGAGCGGAGGGCGTCCAGTGGTCGGCCAGCTTCGAGCTGTCCCAGTCGGAGTGGGTCGAGGAGAAGCCGACCAACTTCAAGGCGTGCACGCCGGCCCGGCAGGCATCCAGCAGCTGGCCGGGATGTCAGGATCCCAGCTCGCTCGTCTTTACGGGGCCGGACGGGCCCGTGACCGGCATTCCTGAGTCGGAGATCCTGCGCGATGACGCCTGGGGTGAGACGTTCGTGCTCACGGACCAGCCCCTCGAGCGGCATCCGCGTGCCCTGCGGACGGCCGGCGGCTACGATCTCAAGCTGTCGGCGCGCGGCGGCGGGCAGCTGTTCAACTACTATCTCTCGTTCAACCGCTTGGACGAGAACGGCGTCTTCTTCAACAATTTCCAGGAACGCACCGGGGGACGCGCCAACTTCGAGTGGACGCCGACCGGCAAGCTGAACGTGGGTGCCAACTTCGGCTATACGCGCTACCGCGCTGGACTCCCCCTGACCGACAATGCGTCAGACGGGCTGCTGCGCAACGCGTATCGTGGCTACGCCCGCGCCGCCAGTCGCACCGATCCGGGGGAAGAGCCCGGATTCCTCGGGGCGAGTCCTGACATGTCGAACTCGTACGACTACCAGCTCCGCGAGGAGCGGTACACCATCGGCCTGAACGCCAACTTCGATCCGTGGCCCTGGTTCGAGAACCGGCTGGTGCTCGGCTTGGACAAGTACGACGTTCGGGAGACGCGGTTCTACGAGGTGGACCCCGTCGACTGCCTGTGGGGTGAGCCGGAGTGCCAGGGTGACATCACCCAGCGGCTCCCGTACAACCATACCTGGACCGTCGACTACTCGGGCTCGATCCGCGCGCGGCTCTCGTCGAGCTTCTCGTCGCGCACGTCGGGTGGCATGCAGCTGAACGCCCGGCAGTACCGGCGCTACACCACGAACGGCAACGGGCTGGTAGCCAACAACCTGAATCTGATCGGTGCCGCGGCGACCACCGAAGCCAGCGAAGGCTTCGAGGAACAGACGTCGCTTGGTTTCTTCGTGCAGGAGCAGATCGGCTGGCGCGAGCGCCTGTTCCTGACGGCCGCCGTCCGGGTCGACGACAACTCGGCATTCGGGACGGACTTCTCGCTGGTCGTCTACCCGAAGTTCTCGGCGTCGTACGTGATCTCCGACGAGGACTTCTTCAATGTCGGCATGTTCGACGACCTCAAGCTCCGCTTCGCGTGGGGCCAGGCGGGGAACGCGCCAGCACCGTTCCAGGCCGACCGAACCTACAGCACGGAGAAGGCCACGGTGGACGGCGACGCCGCGACGTCGCTCACGCCGTCGGAGTACGGCAACCCGGACCTCAAGGCGGAGACCGGCAGCGAGTGGGAGCTCGGGTTCGACGCCTCGATGTTCCGCGGCCTCTTGGGGCTCGAGGCCACCTACTACAATCAGCGCACCAAGGACGCCTTGATGAGCATCCCGGACGCGCCGTCGTCCGGCTTCGGGGGGACCCATCTGGTGAACATCGGCGAGGTGGCGAACATCGGCTTCGAGCTGCTCGCCACGATCAGTCCGGTGCGCTCGCGCAACTTCCAGTGGGACGTGACGGCCGCGTTCTCGCTCAACAAGAACGAGCTCGTGTCGTTCGGCGGCACGCGCGACGAGGTGTCCTTCGGCGCCTTCACGACCTCGCAGCGGCACCGCGAGGGCTACCCGCTCGGCAGCTTCTGGAGCGTGGATGCCAAGCGTGACGAGAACGGGAACATGATCTTCCCGATCGAGTTGACGAACACGTGCACGTGGCCCGACACGACGGACCCCGACGGTCGCGGCGGCAGCTGCGAGGAGGAATATGTCGGTTCACCGGTCCCGACCCGATCGGTGGGGCTCGCGACCACGTTCACACTGTTCGGAAACCTCCGCCTCTTCGCCAATCTCGACTACAAGGGCGGGATGTACCAGCTGTGCGCCATCTGCTCGATCCGAAATCGCTCGACGCAGGTGACGTGGGAAGTCAACGATCCGCTGGCGTCCGATACGGCCATTGACTTCTGGACGTCGCGGCAGACCGTGGAGTACATCCAGCAGGCCGACTTCCTGAAGCTGCGCGAAGTG
>JBDHDN010000091.1:0-10699 GCA_039591485.1 Gemmatimonadota bacterium | reverse complement strand
GGAGGGGATCGTATTCCCCTACCTCGAGGGGGCGAATTTCGTGCGGTGGTTTGGGGAATGGTACCCGGACACGCTGCCATACGGTCGTTTCCTGCCGCAGTCGACTGAGCAGATCCTCCACCCGGATCGCTACCGCGATAATGATGCGCCCGTCGATCTCGTGTTGATCGGCGGACCCGAGCCGCTCCACTCCGATGTGCTGGGTGAGTTCGAGACGCAGATTCTCCTGACCGAGTTGCTCGGGAGCGAGAGTATGGCACGGGCGGGTGCCCGCGACTGGGGCGGGGATCGCTACGCCGTGTACGAGACGCCGGCGGGACAGGCGCTCGTGTGGTGGTCGGTGTGGGACGATGCCAATGCCGCCGAACGGTTCGCCATCCTGCTGCAACGCGGCTGGAACGGGCGCGAGCGGGATGGCCGCCGATCGGTCATCGGCCGCCTCCAGATCGACGGGTGGGCTGGCGTGATGCTGCGCGACGGTCCGGATGTCTGGTGGGGCTGGGATGCGGCGCCGACCGTGTCGGCCTCGTCTGCCGCCCCGAACTGATCGCGCCGCCGCTCACGGAACCAGGAGCGAGACCGCGTACGCGAGCGCGCCGACCACGGCCCCGAGCACGTACCCCAGCCGGATGATCACGTCGAGCTCCCGCTGACTCGTCGCCCTGACGATCTCCTCGATCCGCTGGAGTGAGAAGCCCAGCACTTTCTCCTCCACCATCGACTGGACGTCCACGCGCGCGACCACCTCGGGAACCTGTTGCTCGATCCAGCGCCACAGAGCAGGCGAGAGCTCCGCCACGATCCGGTCGACCTGACCCCCCGGGAGACGGTCCGCAGGGCGCCCGATCGGTCGGTCGAGCAGCGCGCGCAACGCGGCGGCGGTCCCGTCCGCCACCCAGGTCCTGAGCTTCGGGGTGCGAGCTGCCTCGGCGATCCAGCCGGCGGCGCGCTCCGGCGGGAGGTGGTGCAGCAGCTCGCTCCACGTGCGGCGCTCGGTGGCCTGGAGGGCCCGGTCGAGTTGCTCGATGGCGTGCTGCCGGGTCGTGGGATCGCGCAGCGCCGCCGTGATGTACCGTGCCGAGGTGTGCTTCAGGCCCTGGAGCCGCTCCGGGCCGAGTCGGTCGACGTGCTCGCTCAACGGGCGCTGGAGAAAGGTGACGACCGCGTCGTTGATGCTGCGCGCGATCTGGTTGCGCATGGCGGGCTCGTCGAGCAGCGCCGCGAGATTGGTGACACCTTCCCGCTCGAAGTTGTCGAGCAGCCGGGCAATGGTCCGTTCGGTCACCATCAGGCGGGCCACGATCCGTTCGTGCAGCAGCAGCTCACGCACGAAACGCTGGAACAGCTCATGGAGCGCACGCTGGATACGGTCGCGGGCGTCCGGGTTCGCCAGCACGGCAGCCATCCGGTCGAGCGCGAGCGGCACATACCCCGCCATCTCCCGCTCGACGATTGCCACGAGGTCCTGCGGCAGGCGCTCGAGGAGCGGCGTGCGGTCGCTGCTGAGTCGCTGGATCTGGCGATCGAGCCAGCCCTCGATGGTCGCCGTCAGCTCGTCACTCTCGGCCGCATCGACTACCCAGCGCTCGACCCGCTCGCGGATGACGGCCTGTCTGGCGGCGGTCAGCACCTCGCCGATCGGCCGGTCGCCGTACTCATCGTGCGCCCGGGCGAGAAACCGCTCCACGGTCGTTCGAAACCCGTCGGAGTCGGTGTACTCCGCGACGGCCTCGGCGACGTGCTGTGCGATCGTATCGATGCTCCGCTCGAGCTCCGTGACAAGTCCGGGAGGCAGCTCGTCGCGGAGCGATCCCCGGTCGGTTTCGAGCAGGCCCTGCACGAACTGTCGGACGGCACGGTCGAACGCCTCGCGCATGCCGGGCGCGCTCAACTGTGTGGCGAGATCCTGCGATGTGATCAGCCGCTGGCCGACCGTGCGCCCGATCGTCTTGGCGAGCCGGGACTTGTTCTTGGGGATCGCCCCCTGGAGCTTGAAGCGCCACGGCCCACGCGGCTCGTACGGATGGAACAGCATAGAGATCGCGACGGCGTTCGTCAGGCCCCCCGCAAGTGCCCCGAACGTCACCGTGATCGCGGCGCGCAGCAACGAGAACTCGGCAATCACGGGCGGGATCGTGCCCGGTGATGGACCCCGGCGGGGCCGTGGGGGCATCCTGTAACGCCGATGTGGTTCCGGGGTGCGTGGCTCACGCGGGATCCCTCGTCAGCGGCTCTCTGAGTCGGTACGGGCGCCGGCAGCGATCGGTTTCCGCCGCTCGGCACGACAATGTAGCACGGCAGCGGATCGGCCGCTTTGCCAAGATGACGGGTTCGCATTACTATCGGCCACCCGGCACCACCCCCGTCACGTCTACTGCGCACGGCTGCGCTGGAGGACGGACCGTGAACCGACGTCGCATCGCACTCTGGCTCAGTGCCGCCCTGTTCCTCGCCGCCCTGGCCGCCTCCGGCCGCTTCCCGGATCAGGGTGAGCACTACGGCCTCTGGTCAGTGCTGCCGCCGGCCGTCGCCATCATCCTCGCGTTCGCGACGCGCGACGTCGTCAGCTCGCTCTTCATCGGGATCGCGTTGGGCGGCGTCATCAGTGGGAAACTCAACATCGTCCAGGAGTATCTCATCCCGTCGATCGGGAGCGAGGCATACGCCCTGATCCTGCTGGTGTACCTCTGGGCGCTCGGCGGGCTGATCGGACTCTGGACGCGGACCGGAGGCGCGCAGGTCTTCGCAGAGTGGGCCGGTAGCAGGCTGGTGGTCGGACCACGGACGGCGAAGCTGTTCGCTTGGATCATGGGGATCATTTTCCACCAAGGCGGCACGATCTCCACGGTGCTCACGGGCACCACGGTACGGCCGGTCTGTGACAAGCACCGTGTGTCACATGAGGAGCTGTCCTACATCGTCGACTCCACCGCTTCGCCCGCGGCCACCCTGATCCCGTTCAACGTGTGGCCGATCTACGTCGGCGGGCTCGTGGTCGGGACCATTCCGCCGCTCGAGACGGTGTCCCAGAGCATTGGCTTCTTCTTCACCGCGCTGCCGTTCAATTTCTACGCCTGGTTCGCCGTCCTGTTCACGCTGCTGTTCGCCCTCGAGCGCATGCCGTTCCTGCCGGGGCGCCTGTGGGGTGACGTCCCCCTGGTCGTCGGTCGGAAGATGACGCGGGCCATTCTCCGGGCGCGCGAATCCGGCCAGCTGAACCGCCCAGGCGCGCAACCGCTCGCATCGGAGGAGCTGTCTACCGTCCGGATTGCCTCAGGGTACCGGCCCGGTCTGATCGACTTCCTCGGTCCGATGGGTACCCTGCTCGGCGTGGCCATTCTGCCGTACCTGTACACGTTCTTCATCCTGGGGTCGGAGCAGCCTACGCTGTTGATCGCCGAGGCGTTCCTCCTCGCCGTCCTCGTAGGCATCGTGATCGCCATCGTGAAGGGCATGCCGCTGCGCAGCACCATTGAGGCGGTGGTCGACGGGTGCAAGGGCGTCACCATCGGGGCGATCGTCCTCGCGCTGGCGGTGACTCTCAAGAGTGTCGCCGACTCCGTGGGAACGGCCCCGTACATCATCGAGATCACGGCAGGGTTTCTCACACCCGTCGTCGTGCCTGCGCTGTTCCTGGTGCTCGGCATGGTGATCGCGTTCTCTACCGGGACCTCGTGGGGCACCTATGCGGTGATCTTCCCCGTGGCGATGCCGCTCGCGTACGCCGTGAGCCCCGACCCGTTCTTCCTCACGCTCTGTTTCGGGGCAGTACTGGGCGGGAGCGTATTCGGCGACCAGTGCTCGCCCATCTCCGACACGACGATCCTGTCCTCGCTCGCCACCGGATCGGACCTGATGGATCACGTGTACACGCAGATCCCGCTGGCCCTGACCGCGGCTGGGCTGGCCGGGGTGCTTTACACGCTGCTGGCGGCCTTCGTGGTGTAAGAGGTGGGAGATGGGAGGTGGGGGGATCGTCGGGGCGCCGCTTGCGTGATGAAGAAACGAGGGGATGCTTGGCGTAGGGTCCCCTAATCGCCTATATTGGAAGGCTCTATGTTTGGGAGCCTGTCGGAAAACCTGACCGCGGCCCTGAAGAGCCTGACGGGCCGCGGTGTGCTCACGGAGTCCGACGTTCGCGACGGGCTTCGGGAGATCCGACGGGTGCTGCTCGAGGCGGACGTCAGCTACGAGCTGACCCGCACGTTCGTCGAGCGGATCCGCGAGCAGGCGGTTGGGCTCGACGCCGTGAAGAGCGTGAGCCCAGGCCAGCAGCTCGTGAAGATCGTGCACGACGAGCTGATACGGCTGCTTGGGGAGACACGGGCGCCGATCGCGTTTGCGTCCCTCCCGCCGACGGTGGTGCTCGTGGTGGGGCTCCAGGGGTCGGGGAAGACGACGACCATTGCGAAGCTCGCGCGGCGGCTGAAGCAGGAGCAGAAGGCGCCGTTCCTGGTGGCCGCGGACGTATATCGGCCGGCTGCGGAGGAGCAGCTTCGCCAGCTCGCGCAGAAGGTCGACGTGGGGATGTTCGGGGCGCTCGATCGGGACGGTGGGAGGGGCTCGACCGACCGACCGCCCGCCGGCGAGGCCGATGTGGTCGGGCTCGTGCGCGAGGGCATCGCGGCGGCGGAACGCCAGCGAGCCCGCACGGTCCTGATCGACACCGCCGGGCGGTTGCAGATCGACGACACGATGATGGCCGAGTTGGCGCGGCTGAAGGAAGACGTCGCGCCGCATGAGGTGTTGCTCGTCGCCGATGCCATGACGGGTCAGGACGCGGTGCGTATCGCCCAGGGGTTCCACGACAAGCTGGGCATCACGGGCGTCGTTCTGACCAAACTGGATGGCGACGCGCGTGGCGGTGCGGCACTCTCCATCCGGGGTGTGACGGGTGCGCCGATTAAGTATGTCGGGATCGGCGAGCAGCTGGATGCGCTCGAGGCGTTCGAGCCGGAGCGGATGGTTGGCCGGATCCTCCAGCGCGGCGACATCGTCGGATTGGTCGAGCGGGCGCAGCGCGCCGTGGCGGGCGAGGATGCGGAGCGGATCGCCCGGAAGGCGACCTCGAAGAAGGGCATGGACTTGGAGGACTTCCTCCACGCCATGCAGCAGTTGCAGAATATGGGGCCCCTGGAGAGCCTGGTGGGCATGCTCCCGGGGATGAACACGAAGCTCCTGAAGCAGGCCAACACCGATCCCGACCGGATCCGCCACGTGCAGGCGATCATCCAGTCGATGACCCCGGAGGAGCGGCGCCGGCCGCAGCTCCTCAACGGGTCCCGGCGCCTGAGGATCGCGAAGGGCTCGGGACGGACGGTGCAGGAGGTCAACGCGCTGCTCAAGCAGTTCGAGCAGATGCAGAAGATGATGAAGCGCGCGGGTCGCATGATGCCGCGTGGCATGTTCCAGCAGTTCTCATAGGTCGGAGCAATGGCAACACGAATTCGGTTGCGCCGTGTGGGGCGGAAGAAGCAGCCCGAGTATCGGATCGTCGTCGCGGAGGGCACCGAGGCCCGGGGCGGGCGGTCCGTCGCAACGATCGGGCACTACAATCCCCGGTCGGATCCAGTCACGATCACGGTCGATGTCGAGCGCGCGCGCGAGTGGCTGCGCAAGGGTGCGACGCCGTCGGACACGGTGCGCTCGCTGCTCAAGCAGGCGGGCGTCTTCGAAGCCGCGGCGACCGAGAGCGCCGAAGGCTGACGGCCCCGGTGGAGGGCGGCTACCTCGCGGTGGCGCGCCTGAAGAAGCCACACGGGCTGAAGGGCGACGCGGTGATCTGGGCGCTGACCGACGACCCGCACGAGGTGCTGGTCGCCGGTCGCGCGCTGACCCCGATCGACGACGGCGGGCAGCCGTCGGGACCGGCGCTCGTCATCGAGCGGAGCCGGCCGTACCACCGCCAGTGGCTGCTCAAGTTCGAGGGGATCGACGACCGCAGCACGCTGGAAGGCTGGCAGCAGCGGTTGTTCGGGCTGCCGCGGTCGGCGTTGCGGCCGCCGGGTGATCAGGAATTGTACGTCCACGAGGTGCCCGGTACCGACGTGGTCGTGGCGGACACGGTGGTGGGACAGGCGACAGGGCTGGTCGATCTGCCAGGCGGTGGAAGGTTGCTCGAAGTGGACGTTGCCGGTCGAACGGTGCTCGTGCCGTTTCGGCGGCCGATCGTGGCCGACATCGATCGGGCCGCCAGACGGATCACGATCGATCCGCCGGAGGGTCTGCTGGATGTGTAGATGACGCTTCGGATCAACGTCGTCACGGTGTTCCCGGAGCTGTTCGACGTGCCGCTCCGGACGAGTATCCCGGGACGCGCGGCTGCGAAGGGGCTGGTGGAGTATCGCGTCGTGGGCCTGAGGGCGTTCACCCACGACCGTCACCAAACGGTGGATGACTACGCGTTTGGCGGCGGCGCGGGGATGGTGTTGAAGCCGGAGCCGTTCTACGAGGCGCTCGACGCGCTGCGACCGGAGCCACCGATCGTGCTCCTGTCGGCCCGTGGCCGACCGTTCGAGCACGACGATGCGGTGCGGTTCAGCGTCGGGCAGGAGTTGACCGTGCTCTGCGGGCACTACAAGGACGTGGATGCGAGAGTCGCAGAGTACGGTGGTGTGGAAGAGGTCGCGCTCGGCGACGCGGTGCTGTCCGGCGGGGAGTTCGCGGCCCTGTGCGTCGTCGACGCCGTGGTCCGACTGTTGCCGGGCGCGCTGGGTGACCACGAATCGGCGGCGGGCGACTCGTTCTACGAGGGATTGCTCAGCCCGCCGAGCTATACGCGCCCGCGGGAGTATCGGGGACGGCACGTGCCCGAGGTCCTGCTGAGCGGCGACCACGCCGCCATCGAGGCATGGCGCAAGGAGCAGGCGGAGGAACTGACGCGGAGCCGGCGCCCGGATCTGTGGGCACGGTACGAGCAGGATGAACAGCGGTCCGACGGGACCGAGACGTGAGAGGCCGACATGAGCGTGATGGAAACGATCAAGCGCGAAGGGCTGAAGGACGATCTGCCCGATTTCCGGCCCGGCGATACCGTCCGGGTGTCTGTGCGTGTGCGAGAGGGCGACAAGGAGCGGTTGCAGGCCTACGAGGGCGTGTGCATCGCTCGGCGGGGCGGAGGGATCAGCGAGACGTTCACCGTGCGCAAGATCTCGGGTGGCATCGGTGTGGAGCGGGTCTTCCCGCTGCACTCCCCGCTCGTCGCCCAGATCGACGTCGTCAGGCGAGGCAGGGTGCGTCGGGCAAAGCTCTACTATCTGCGCAAGCTCGCCGGGAAGGCCGCCCGCATCCGGGAGCGCTGAGCCGGGCCGGTGGGTGCGCCCACCCTCGAGCGCGAGGGAGCGCTCTGGAGTGACGGCTTTCGGCTCGTCGCCGGGATCGACGAGGTAGGACGCGGGCCCATCGCCGGCCCGGTGGTCGCGGCGGCGGTCATCTTCCGTCGGGGACAAGCCCCGCTGGACGGCCTGCTCGACTCCAAGGTCATGACGGCGCCACAGCGTGAGCGGCTCGCCGGAGAGATCCGGCGGGCCGCTCACGCGTACGCGCTCGGCAGCGCCTCGGTGCGGGAAATCGATCGGCTGAACATCCGGCGGGCGACGGTGCTCGCCATGCGCCGGGCCCTCGCGCGGCTGCCACTCGAGCCCGAGTACGTCCTCGTCGACGGTAACCCGCTTCCCGAGCTAGAATGCGCCCACGAGGCGATCGTGGGAGGAGATGCGCTGTGCCAGTCGGTGGCGGCGGCGGCCGTCATCGCAAAGTGCGCGCGGGATCGCCTCATGACGCGACTGGCGGTACGCTATCCGGTGTTCGGCTGGGAGCACAACATGGGATACGCGACGCGGCACCATCTGACCACCCTCGCCGTGGCCGGACCCACCCCCCATCACCGGCGCAGCTTCGCACCGCTGGCTCAGCCCGAGCTGTTCTAGCGCGGGCGTTTCCGGTCAGACCGTCGGGCCCTCCGCGAGCTCCCGTATCTCGGCGGCTCGGCTCTCCGCGCCGAGTCGCTCGAAGGTCTGGGCCGCCGCCATCAGCGCCGCCCGGGCATCGGCGTCCCGTGCCACGGCCCGGTACAGCATGCCCAGCTCCCGGTGACACTCGGCTTGGCGCCAGGGATCCTCGATCCGCCGGGCGATGGCGAGCGCCGATTCCACGAGTCGGACGGCCTCGAGCGGCTCGCCGTGCAGCCGGGCGATCAGGCCGAGGATCCGCAGCGCATCGGCCTCTCCCATCACGTGTTGGTGCGCCCGCGCGAGGGCAAGGGCCCGTTCGGCCAGGGCTCGGCCGAGATCGACGTCCCCACTGGCGACGTCCGTCTCGCTGCGTGCGGCGAGGGCCTGTCCGAGGATGCGTTCGTTCCCCGACCTTTCTGCGGCCTCTACGGCTCGCTCGGCGGCGTCACGGGACGCGTCCAGTTGGCCGGCGTCCTGCAACACGAGCGTGGTGTTCAGCCAGCCCTCGGCGAGTCCCGAGCTGAACCCCAGCCGCTCGAAGTTGGCCAGGGCGAGGCGGTAGAACGAGAGCGCCGTCTCGGAGCGTCGCAGATAGTAGGCGACGTTGCCGAGGTTGTTGGCGCAGCGCGCGATCATCAGATCGTCGCCCAGCTCGTCGGCCAGATCGAGCGCCCGCGTAAAACCGCGCTCGGCGCCGGCGAGGTCGCCCAGAGCGAAGGCGCCGGCCGCAGCCACGTTCTCGGCCCGCATCTCACCGTCCGTGTCGCCACGTGCGCGGAAGCCGTCGCGCGCTTGCACCGCGGCGGTGCGAGACCGCACGAAGGCGCCGACACGCCACCGGGCCATCGCCGAGAGGAGCAACGCTTCCGGAGTGGCGCGCACGTCGGCATCAGCCGCGTCGAGCAGTCGGATCGCTTCGGCGAACTGTCCGTCGCGGACGGCGCGCCGGGCATCCCGCAGTGGGTCGGCGAACGGGAACCGATCGTCGCGCGGCACGGTCAGTCCTCCCCCCTGTCCAGCAATCGCTGCAGCCGGGCGCGAGAGATGCCCAGTTGGCGTGCCGCGGCCGTCTTGTTGCCCTCGTGCTGGACGAGCGCTGCCTTCACAGCGGCGGCCTGGATGGTGTCAAGGGTCGCGGGAAACGGCAGCGGTCCACGGCCGTTCGCCGCCGCCCGCTCCTGCTGGATCAGGTGGGTCGGGTCGAGCGTGCCCGGACGTGAGAGCAGCAGTGCCCGCTCGATGGCGTGCTGCAGCTCCCGGACGTTGCCGGGCCAGGCGTGGCGCCGGATGGCGAGCCGGGCGTCTTCGGTGAGCCGTGGTGCCTCGATGCGATATCGGCCCGCGTGCCGCCGGATGAAGTGCTCGGCAAGCACGTCGATGTCCTCAGCCCGCTCTCTGAGGGGCGGTAGCGTGAGGGCGACGACGTTGAGCCGATAGTACAGGTCCTCCCGGAAACGCCCCTGGTGGACGGCGTCGGCCAGGTCGACGTGCGTCGCCGCGATGATCCGTACGTCGACCTCGCGGCTCTGCGTACTCCCCACTCTGCGGATACGGCGGTCGTCGAGCGCACGGAGGAGCTTGCCTTGCAAGATCAGGGGGAGGTGCCCGATCTCATCCAGGAACAGGGTCCCGCCATCCGCCTCCTCGAACAGACCGGGCTTCGCCGAGTGGGCGTGCGTGAACGCGCCACGCTCGTGTCCGAACAGCTCGCTCTCCATCAGCTCGCCCGGGATCGCCGCACAGTTGATGGCGACGAACGGCCCGTGACTCCGCGGACTCCCGTCGTGCAGCGCGCGTGCGAGCAACTCCTTGCCCGTTCCGGTCTCGCCCTGGATCAGCACGGTGACCCCGGCGTGCCGCACCACCCGACGGGCGGCCTCGAGCACCTCCGCGAGCCTGGCGCTGTGGCCCTGGAGCGTTTCGAAGGGGTCGGGCGCGGTGGTGTCCGCTACCGGTTCCGCGCGGTTGCGCATGCCCTCGACGCGGGAGGCGAGCGTGCGGCGCAGCAGGTCGAGGTCGGCAGGGAGGACGAAGTAGTCGGTCCCACCGCGGCGCATCACCTCGACACCGAACCGGTGCGACGGCTGGCTCCCGACCACGTACAGCGGCGCCTGGCTGGGCCGCTGCATTGCCGGCAGGACGTCGACTGCCTGGTCCTCCTCACCGCCGGCCGTGAGGATGACGGCGAACGCAGAGCCGGGAAGCGTGTCATGGAGACCGAACCGTGCTACCGACACGTCTAGCTCCGCCGCCAGATCGTCCCAGACGCGGTGGAACGAGTCGGAGAGCTCGACGACGGCCAGGAGGGGACGCGGTGTCACGATATCAGCGCTCAGTCTTCGCGGCCGTCGCTATCGTCGTCCTCGAAGGCGTCGAGCGACTCCTTGATGTTCGCGTCTACCAGGCTCTTGTTCGCGCCACCCACATTGGCCGTGGCTGGGTCGACGAGCGAGCCGTCGGCCGCGCGGAACCACGAGTCGATGCGCACGAAGATCGTGACGTTGGCGCTCGTGCTGTCGGTCACCACGAGAGCCGGCACCAGCGTCAACTCCTGCTCCTCGTTCACGTCGGTCGTGAACGTGAACCCCGTTCCGTTGAAGGTGCCATCGACGCGGATGCTGATATCTTCGAAGCCGGGATGCTGTGCGAGGAATGCCAGATCGTCCGGGTCGTCGCCCACCTTGTGAATCTCGAAGTCTATCTCCGAGTAGCTGCCCGCAGGGACCTCAATGGCGAACCGCTGCTCC